>JAICSC010000062.1 GCA_025937085.1 Nocardioides sp. | reverse complement strand
CCTGGGCGAGCCGGACGACGCGGTCGAAGCGTTCCTCGGGCGGGGTGTCGAGCAGCCCGAGCTCACGCACCGCTTCGACGCGGGCCTGCTCAGCTGTCTCCACCTCGTGACCTTTCCGGGCTGCCGCCCTAACCAACGACCAGGGTAGGGGTCGGGCTACCGCGCCGGCGGTAATTGCGCGGTTGCGCGTCACGCTGGCGGGTCGGTACAGCCCAGTGCTGTTCAGCCCAGTGCTGTTCAGCCCAATGCCGTTCAGCCCAGTGCTGTTCAGCCCAGTGCCACCAGCACCACGGCGGCGCCACAGAGTGCCAGGCCCCAGGCCTGCACGCGGTGGACGTGCTCGCGCAGCACCAGGGCGGCCAGCAGGATCGTGAATGCCGGATAGAGCGAGACGAGTACCGCCGACACACTGAGCAGACCATGGTGGGTGGCCACCACGAAGGCGGCGGTCGCGACGCCGCCGAGGACGCCGGCAGCGGTTCCGCCCCAGGCCGCCGCGCGCGGGACCCACGTGGCGCCCAGCAGGGTCGCCGTGAGCGCGACGACGAGCACGCTGACCAGCTGGTTCAGCACCAGCGGCCAGAACCCGGCCGGGTCGGGGATCTGGCCCAGGCAGGCGAACAGGGCACCGAACCCGATCCCGGCCAGCACCCCGTCCCGGGCACCCGACCGGGTGCTCGCGCTGGAGGCCTGCCCGGTGGGTTCGCGCGCGACCAGCCAGATCGCCGGAACCGCGGAGACGATCCCGAGCCAGACCAATGCTCCCGGTCGCTCGCCGGTGGCGAAGGCGACCACCACCGGGATGACGACCGCGAGCACGCCGCTGACCGGCGCGACCACTCCCATCCGCCCCGCGGAGAGACCGCGGTAGAGGAAGGCGGTGCCGGTGCCGTTGCCGATGCCGGCCACGGCACCCCAGGCGAGGTCGACGCCGGACGGATCCCCGGAGTTGAGCAGGGCCAACACCGTCGCCGACGCCGCGCCTCCCAGACCGCCGGCGGCGGCGACCGCCCACGCGTCGGCCCGCTTGCCGACCATGCCACCGACGAAGTCGGACACGCCGTAGCAGGCGGCGCCGACCAGCGCCAGGATGACCGCGATCACGTCAGTGCCACCCCGGCGACCCACACAGCCGTGGCGACGACGGCCGCCGCCAGCTCGATCAGGATGCTCGCGCCCACCGCCCTGAGAGCCGCGACGGTGGACGGCCAGGCACCCTCTGGGCCCACCCGTACCCGTTCGGCGAGATAGACCCCGACCGGGAAGCCGACCAGGGCACCCACGACCGGGACCACGAAGAAGCCCACGACGGCGCTCAGGCCGCCGACGACCAGGGTGCGGGTGGGTACCGTCCGCTTCAGCCGCCGCCCGGGGACGGCGTACTTCACGACCGCGCCGCTGATCAGGCAGAGCACCGCGATCGCGAGGGTGACCCACGCGCCGGTCGAGCCGTCCTCGGTCGCCCAGATCGCGATGCCGAGCCCGACCAGGACGCTCCCCGGCAGGACCGGTACGACGATCCCGAACAGACCCACCACGACCATGAGGCCGCAGATGAGCACGGTGCCGGACATGGGCGAAGCCTGGCACACGGGACCCGCGTGGCCCACGCGCTCGAGAGAGCGGCGCAGAACGGCGGAGACCCCGGACCATCGCGGTCCGGGGCCTCCGTCAGGGCTCTCTGGGAGCCCGTGGTCTGGTCGCCGTCAGCGCTCCTCGGTCCGAGCGGTGGCGGACGTGTCACGGAGCTTCTCGGTCTCGTCGATCACGTGCGCGGCGATCTCGCGGAGCTTGTCACCGTGCTCGCGGGCGTGGTGGGCGCAGAACAGCAGCTCACCACCAGACTGGAGCTCGACCCGGAGGTAGGCCTGGGCTCCGCAACGGTCGCAGCGGTCCGCGGCACTGAGCGCGGAACCCGGGGCAACTGCAGTGGTCACATCGGCCTCATTTCTTCTTCGTTCGGTTCCGGTTCCAACGTAGCCGGGTGGGTGAAGATTCCCTCGGCCCCCCAGCCCCGACGTGTCGTCCGACACGTGATCCCATCACGTCCGGCGTCTCGAGGTGCGCAGTTTTCCACTCCTCGAAATCGTCGGGTCCTGACTCGAACTCTTGCCTTGAGAACTGTGCTGATGAGTGTGACGCTTCCTGCTCTCGCGTGGTTCTGATTCTGAAGAATCCGTCCTCGAATCTTGTCCGATCCGTGATGTCGCCACGGTAGAACAGGACTCCCGTCCACACCGGCAGCGTGCCTCCGCCGAGCCCCGGCGTGTCGCGGGTAGGGTCGAGGTCTCGACGGGCTCGCGGTCGACGGGCTCGTGGTCTCGACAGGCTCGACCTACGAGCATGACCGCCGCAGGAGCAGACGATCGCCGACAACACCTACAACGCAGCACACCTCCTCGTCCTCGAGGGGCTCGAGGCGGTGCGGAAACGCCCCGGCATGTACATCGGGTCCACCGACACCCGCGGCCTCATGCACTGCCTGTGGGAGATCATCGACAACGGCGTGGACGAGGCGCTGGCCGGCGCCTGCGACCTGATCGAGGTCACCCTCCATCCCGACGGGTCGGCGGAGATCCACGACCACGGTCGGGGGATCCCGGTCGACAAGGAGCCGAAGACGGGTCTGCCGGGTGTGGAGGTCGTCTTCACCAAGCTCCACGCGGGCGGCAAGTTCGGCGGATCGTCGTACGTCGCGACCGGGGGCCTGCACGGCGTCGGCGCGTCGGTCGTGAACGCGCTCTCGGCCCGCCTCGACGTCGACGTCGACCGCACGCCGTCGCAGCAGGGGATGAGCTTCCGGAGGGGCGTGCCCGGCATCTTCGACAGCGACGGCCCGAACGCGTCGTTCACCCAGAAGTCGGGGTTGAGCCGCAGGGGCGGCCGGGTGTCGAAGACCAAGACAGGCACCCGCATCAGGTTCTGGCCTGACCCGCAGATCTTCACCAAGGACGCCCAGTTCGAGTGGGAGTGGCTGATCGGTCGCGCCCGTCATACGTCGTTCATCGTGCCGGGCCTCGAGCTGGTGATCCGCGACCTGCGCGGCGACCAGCCGGTGGAGGAGAAGTTCCGCCACGACGGCGGCATCGCCGAGTTCACCGAGTTCCTGGCCCACGACGAGAAGGTCACCGACATCCTGCGCCTGCAGGGCACCGACACCTTCACCGAGACCGTGCCGTTGCTCGACGACAAGGGCCACATGACGCCGCAGGAGGTCGAGCGCGAGCTCGGCGTCGACGTCGCGATCCGCTGGGGCACCGGCTACGACACCGAGATGCGGTCCTACGTGAACGTGATCGCCACCCCCAAGGGCGGCACCCACGTCGCCGGCTTCGAGTCCGCACTCACCAAGACGTTCAACGAGGTGATGCGGGCCACCAAGGCACTCCGGGTGAACGACGACAACGTGATCAAGGACGACGTGATGGAGGGCATGACCGCCGTCGTCACGGTTCGCCTGGCGGAGCCACAGTTCGAGGGCCAGACCAAGGAGATCCTCGGCACCCCGGCGGTGCGCTCGGTGGTCGGCAAGGTCGTCTCCTCGGAGCTGAAGAGGTTCCTGACCTCGACCAAGCGCGACCAGAGGGCCCAGGCGAAGCTGGTCATGGAGAAGGTCGTCGCGGCATCCAAGACCCGCCTGGCCGCTCGGCAGCAACGCGACACCCAGCGCCGGAAGAGCGCCTTGGAGTCCTCGGCGCTGCCGGCCAAGCTGGCCGACTGCCGGGCCACCGACAACGAGCGCACCGAGCTGTTCATCGTCGAGGGCGACTCCGCGCTCGGCACCGCGAAGCTCGCCCGGAGCTCCGAGTTCCAGGCGCTCCTGCCGATCCGCGGCAAGATCCTCAACGTCCAGAAGGCCTCGGTCGGCGACATGCTCAAGAACGCCGAGTGCGCCTCGATCATCCAGGTCGTCGGCGCCGGATCCGGGCGGACCTTCGACCTCGAGGCGCGACGCTACGGCCGGATCATCTTCATGGCCGATGCCGACTCCGACGGTGCGCACATCCGCTGCCTGCTGGCCACGCTGTTCTTCAAGTACATGCCCGACCTGATCCGCGAGGGTCGCGTCTACTCCGCCGTACCGCCCCTGCACCGGATCGAGCTGACCAACCCCAAGAAGGGAATGGACAAGTACGTCTACACCTACTCCGACGCCGAGCTGCAACGCAAGCTCGCCGAGCTCGCCAAGAAGGGGCTGCGCTGGAAGGACCCCGTGCAGCGCTACAAGGGGCTCGGCGAGATGGACGCCAAGCAGCTGGCCGAGACCACCATGGACCGTCGTCACCGCACGCTGCGCCGGATCACCATCGACGACGCCGAGGCCGCCAGCGAGGTCTTCGAGCTCCTGATGGGCTCAGAGGTGGCGCCTCGCAAGGAGTTCCTGGTGCAGGGGGCCTACGAGGTGGACGTCGAGGCGCTCGACGCCTGAGGCTGGATCCAGACCGAGGGCGGCGAGTCCTCGCTCCGGCGGTGGGCGCCCGCGCGTGCAGGTCCACCATGGGATGCAGACGAGTTGTCACTTCCCATGGTGTGTACGCCGTGGGAAGTGCCGGTTCACCTGCATCCCATGGTGGAGCGGCGTCCGCGGACGCCGACGACCCGGCCCGCCACCCCTATGCCCGAGCGGGCCGGGAGGTGGTCGGGCCGGGTCTGCGTGACGATCAGGTCAGGATGGGCCCGTGCCGGACGTGACCGTCGTCCCCGGAAAGGGTCGAGGTGTCCGGACTCAGATGCCTGCGGGGCAGTGGACCCTCGGGTTCCACATCGTGTAGTTCCCGGCCGGGTTGTCGTACCAGAGCCACGCGTGCAGCGAGAAGTACGGCGGGAGCCCGAACCGGTTGCCCTTCGGCGTGAAGTTGAACCGGTGCCCGAACAGCTCGGGCCGCCCGGTCGGATGGTTCTGGCGCCACACCTTGCGGAGCACCAGGTACTCGAGCGCGGCCATCTTGAGGTGACCGTTGCGGGTGAAGCGGTACACGATGGCCTCGGGGTGCCGGACCTGGATCTTGCCGTCGACCAGGGACGGGTTGGCGTAGTGGACGCCCATGGCTCCCATCCCCTTCATCGCGATGCACGCGATCCCGGCGGCGTCCTTCAGCAGGCCGTAGCCGGCCTTCGTCGCGCCGCGCGGGTGGGTGAAGGTCTTGGTCGCGGCCTTGGCGGCGGCGACCTGGTGGGCGGGTCCCGCGGTGGCGGGGGCCGCCAGCGGGGCGAGGAGCGCGGCGACGGCCAACGCGACTGCTCCGACCGAACGGGGGCCGAACGAACGGCGCGGGCGTGGCGCTCGCATCACGATCCCTCCCTGACCTCGTGGACCTCGTCGGCGACGAGGCCGTGCGCCTCGCGGTGGACCGTGTTCGCGGCGTCCGGTGACGGTGCCTCGACCAGGCAGAAGATGGTGCTGTTGGCCTCGTCCACCCAGTAGCGCTGGTAGTTCACGTCGTACTTGTCCTGCACCTGCAGGTCGGCCATGTGCGCCTTGGCGACGTCGTCGGCGCTGACCGGGCCGTCCAGGTGGTGGATGTCCATGTAGAGCGGCATGGGTTGTCTCCCTCGTTTGGTGTTCCTCGGTGGTGTTCGGTGAGTCGTGGTGGCTCGAACAGCACCGTAGGAACGAAGGGCCCAGCGGCTCATCGGGTGAACTACCCAGGTTCGGGGCGGTGACCTGCCTAGGTTGTGGCCGGGACGAGACCTCTCCTCCGCGCCTGGGCGGCTGCCGCCCCTCGCGAGCCGACCCCGAGCTTGGCCAGCACGGCGGACACGTGGTGGTCGACGGTGCGGCTGGACAGCACCAGGCGATCGGCGATCTCCTCGTTGGTCAGGCCCTCGCACAGGAGCAGCAGGACCTCGTCCTCTCGACGCGTGAGCCCGAGGGGGTGCTGCCGGGTGCTCGCGCGGGCGCCGGTCGGTACTGCGCGGTGGCCCAGGTCCTTCATCCTCTGCCGGGTACGCCGAGCAGCGGCGTCGGCGCCGAGGCTCTCGAACCGGCTGATGGCGTCGCGCAGGTGGTCGTCGCAGTCGGAGTCGTACAGCGCCAGGGCGGTGTCGTACTCGCACCCGAGCCGCTCCCAGTGGACCGCGGCCGCGGCGTGCTCACCGATCAGAGACGTCGCCCAGGGCCCGGGGGCGGGGGAGGCGGGGGTGGCCTCACCCAGGAGTCGTTGCTCCCACACGCTGAGCTGGGCGTCCTCGGTGTAGTCGAGAGGGGTGACGCGACGCCGGACTGCAGCCAGATCCTCGCGCGCTCCGGCGTCATCACCGGCCAACCAGCGCGCCTCGGCCCGCGCGAGACGGGTGAGCGCCACCCACTCGGTCTCGTCGACCCCTTCGGCGGCCTCGATCGCAGCATCGAGCACGTCGAAGGCGCCCTGCTCGCCTCGTCGCGCCCGGATCAGCCCGAGGGTGGTCTGGGAGGTGAGCAGGTTGACTGGACTGGCCTCGGTGGCGAGGACGCGCTCGGCCAACGCCGTGGCCTCGTCCCAGTGCCCCAGGTCCTTCAGGGCCAGGGCACGGTGGCCGCGCATGCAGGTGGAGTACGTCGTGATGTCGCGCTCGTCGCAGTAGGCGATGCCGTCGCGCCAGAACCGCTCACCCTCGGCGAACCTGAACTGCGTGATGTAGAAGGTGTAGATGTTGGCGTAGGCGCGTCCGGCCTGTGCTTCGGCACCGGCCTCCAGCGCGATCCGCAGCGCCTCCTTCATCGCCCGCGTCCAGTCCCGGCGCTGCGCGAACTGCCCTGCGGCGACATAGTTCAGCACGTCACTCAGGACGACCGGGTCCCCGACCCGCTCGGCCATCTCCTGGGAACGCTCGAGCATGCTGACTGCCCCATCGGGATCCTGCGGCCAGATGTCGAAGGCCCGGACGGAGTACGCGTAGGCGAGCTCGGGGTCGTCGCCCAGCGGCTCGAGCACCTCGATCGCCTTCTGGGTCTCCGCGACCGATTCCGGGCCGCGGCACAGACGCCAGTAGACGGCGCACAGCTTGCGGTGGTCGTGACCCTCCCGGCGGGCGTCGCCCAGGTCGTGCCAGATGCGGATGGCCTGCTCGCGTGCCTGCGCAGCCTGCGGCCAGGAGTCCACGTAGGCGAGTGCATCGGCGTACCCGCCGTACAGCTCGGCGAGCTGAGCGGGGTCGTCCGGTGGGAACCGGAGCGCGCGCTCGTACTGGGCCACGGCCTCGCGATGGGCGCCGAGATCCGCTGCGCGCCGGGCCGCGACCGGTGCATAACGGCGTACCAGGTCCGGCGCACCTGCCGCCTCGGCGTGGTAGGCCATCCGGGCGTCGTCGTCACACCGCACGTCGATCAGGGCCTGCAGCACCGCCTGGTGTCCGGCCGCCCGCCGATGGGGCGGTACCTCGGACTCGATCGCCCGACGGGCGAGCTGGTGCCGGAAGCGCAGCGTGCCTGCCTCGGCCTTGAGCAGGCCGGCGGCGAGCAGCTCGTCGAAGGTCGCGAGGGGAAGTCCGCCCGCTCGGGCCACGAGGTCGGGGTCCACCCGCCAGGAGTCGAGCGAGGCCAGGTCGAGGGCGGAACGGGCGACGTCGGAGAGACGAGCGGCGCGCGCGAGCACGGCGTCGCGAGCGGAGGCGGGGATCTCGGTGCCCTCGTCGCTGAGCACCTCCACCACGAAGAACGGGTTGCCGCCGGTGAGCTCGTACAGCTCGTCGGGGGAGTACGACGTGCCCTCGGCCAGGCGACGGACGCCCGCCGAGGTCAGGGGCGGAAGGTCGATGCGACGGGTGTACCGCTGCCCGGCGAGCTCGCCGAGCGCCAGCCGCAGGGGGTCGTTCGGTGCGAGTGCGTCGTCGCGGAACGTCACCAGCAGCAGGACCGGGAGCTTGGCGACCCGGCGGGCCAGGAACCGCAGCAGGTCGAGGGTCGCGTCGTCCGCCCAGTGGGCGTCCTCGACCACGAGCACGGCGAGGCCGTCGATGGCCGACGCACACTGGAGCACCGCGTCGAAGATCTCGTCGCGGGATCCGGCCGCGCGCACGGTCGTGAGCAGGCTCCCGCCGATCTCCAGGGCGATGTCGTGCAGCGGTGCGAGGGGCCGCGGGGTGAACAGGCCGTCGCAGGCGCCCCACGCCCATGTTGCGTCGGTCAGCCGTTCGTGGAGCTCCTGGACCAGCGACGTCTTGCCGACCCCGGCCTCGCCGGAGATCAGGACGAGGCGGCCCGAGCGGGCGCGAGCCTCGTCGGCGTACTGGAGCAGCGACCCGAGCTGCGACTCCCTCTCGAGCAGGGTCACGTGTGGATTCTCCTCCCGTGGGTCCACCCCGTCCATGTGGATCCCACGTCGGTCAAGGAGGATGGCGCGGCCCCGTGGATACGGGGCGCGTGCCAGGGGGGATACGGGCCGAGGAGCCGGAAGGTTCGCCGGCCGTCAGGCGTGCCGGGTCAGCAGCCCGGTGTCGACGTCGTAGAGGAAGCCACCGACCTTGACCCGGTCGGGGATGAGCGGGTGGGAGCGCACCCGCTGGACGTCCTCGGCGAGTGCTGCGAGCTGGTCGGGCACGACGTGGAACCGCTGCCAGGACACGTCGACCCCCGCGGAGTCGGAGACCCGCTCGTGCAGCTCGTCCTCGCTGCTGGACGCCATCGCGCACCGCGTGTGGGGGACCACGAGGATCCGGTCGACCCCGAGCAGGTGTACGCCGAGAACGAGGGCCTCGAGCGCGGGGTCGGTGATCCGGCCGCCCGGGTTGCGGAAGATCTTGGCGTCACCGTGGCGCAGCCCGAGCATCGCCAACGGCACGATGCGCGAGTCCATGCAGGTGACGATGGCCACCCCGGCGTGGGCCACACCGTCGAAGCCGGACTCGGCGAACTCCTCGGCGTACGCCGCGTTGGCGGCGAGCAGGTCGGCGAAGTCGTCGTCATCGGGTTGCGTCACGGGTCCACCCACGGTCGCGAGGGTAGCGCCCGGGTCCGGACTCCTCGGAACAGCACCACCGCGAGGACCGCGGCGACGAGAGCGAGGACCGCGGCTCCGGCGAACACCGTCTGCTCCTGGGCGATGCCCGCCTCGCGGAGCAGATGGTCGAAGGCGTCACACCGGGTGGTGGCGCCGCCACAGACCTGCAGCGGTGGTGGGAGGTCGCCGGTCTCGGCGTAGTAGCGACGCAGGCCGATGGTGGTCAGAGCCGAGACGCCGACCAGCATCCCCATCATCCGGGCCACCACCACGCCGGCGCTCGCCAGGCCGTGCACGGCGGCATCGGTCGACGCGAGGACGGCTGCGTTGACCGGCGCGAGCGCGAGCCCGAAGCCGAACCCACCGACGACGAGCGGGACGGTGGCGGGCCAGCCGGACAGCGAGGTGAGGTCCCATCGGCTCATCTGGACGAACCCCACGGCCGCGAGCACCATCCCGGCCGCGGTGATGCCTCCCACGGCATACCGGCGTGAGAGGTAGCCACCGGCCACGGCGCCGACGGGAAGGGCGACGAGGAACCGGACCAGGACGAGGGCGGCGTCGAGCTGGGAGTCGGCGTACACGGTGGTGCGGGCGAAGATCGGGATGTCGATCAGGGCGGCGATCAGGGCGGCGCCGACGAAGAAGCTGACCAGCAGCGAGCCCCAGGCCGGTGTACGCCGCAGAGCTCCGCGCGGGACGATCGGCGCGGTCTCGGTGCGGAGGTGCCAGACGAACACGCCGGTCGCGACTGCGGCGGCGAGGAGGTACCACCACCCCTGCGGCGCGAACACCTCGATGCGGGGATCGGCGGTGGCGAACGCCAGGATCACGCCGCCCAACCCTGCGGCGAGGAAGAGCGCCCCCGGCAGGTCGGCGTGGAGTGCGGCGCCCCACCAGCCGCGGAGGTCGACGAGAGGCCGGCGGGCGGCCCAGCAGCGGACCAGGAACAGCAGCGCGGCGACCAGGGCCACCAGGCCGAGCGGCGTCAGCCACCGCGTCGACCCGGTGACCGGGACGAACAGCCGGCCCCAGGTGACGTCCATGACCAGCGTGGTGGGCTGGAGCACGACCAGGCCGGCCGCGGCGAGTCCCACCAGCGCGCAACCGATCCCGGCCCAGTCGAATGTGGCCGGTCCCTGGCGTGGGTGCGGTTCGCCGCCGAACTGCAAGGCCCGAAGAGCCGCGGCCAGAGCGAGCCCGACGACCAGGTTGACCGCGAAGATCACCCGCCAGTCGGAGACGGCCAGGACCAGCGCGCCGTACAGCGGGCCGATCACGCTGCCGAGCTCCTGGACCGCGGAAACCACACCCAGGGGAACGCCACGACGCTCGACCGGATAAAGGTCGGCGACGAGGGCGAGCGTCGCGGGGACCAGCCCGCCGCCGCCGACCCCCTGCAGGAAACGACCGGCCACGAGGCTGGGCAGGTCGTACGCGGCGGTGGTGACCAGCGACCCCGCCGCGAAGAGCACGAGCGCCCCCACCAGCACCGGCACCCGCCCGCGCAGGTCGGCCATCCGGCCGATCAGGGGCAGCATCGCGACGTACCCGAGCAGGAACCCCGACACGATCGGCGCGCCGCGCTGGAGCTGGTCGATGGGGATACCGGCGGACTCCATCATGTCCGGCAGCGCGAGCACCACGACGTAGGTGTCGGCCGCGGCGAACGCGACGGCGACGGCCGCCAGCCCGAGCAGGACCCGGGGGCTGCCGCTCATCAGGCCGTCACGACGGCTGTCATGCGCCGGTCACGGGGCGGTGATGTCCTTGCTGGTGCCGTAGTCGGTGACCACCAGCGTGTACGTGCTCGCGGGGTGGCCGGCGTAGAAGACGCCGGTCAGGGCCGCCTGCCGCAGCTCGCCGTCCGAGGCCACGGCGTACGTCGCGTCGAAGCTACCGGTCGCTCCCGGGATGATCGAGGACACCGCCGAGCCGGGAACGGTGCCGGTGTACGTCGACAGCACCTCCTTGTTGCCCGTGCCGCCACGGACGTCCTTGCCGCTCTTCGGGTCGGAGGTGGCGCTCAGCAGTGAGGGGACCCCCTTGTCACCGCTGAGGAGGTCGGCCGGGTCGGGGGCGCCGTAGTCGGCGGGGTTGACCTCGGACCAGCCGGGGGTGAGCGGGATCTGGGCGTAGACCTTGCCGTCCACGGACTTCACCGGCACCGAGAACGACCCGATCGAGGTGACGACGCCGAGGGTGCCGTCGTACGCCGGCGCGTCGGTGACCGTGCCCGAGGCCGACTTGAGCCCCTGGACTCCGTCGGGGAGGTCGTCGGTGCTCAGCGACAGCGAGACTCCGCTGGTCTCCTCGAGCTTCTGCTGGGCGGCCTTCAATGCTGCCGACGGGTCCTCGTGGGAGGACTTCCCCCCGCATCCGGTCGTGACCACAGCGACGGCCAGGACCAGCACGACGAGTCGTCTCAACGGCATGCGGTCACCCTGACACAGTGGGCCACCCGCGGCCCCCGGCGTGTCACAGCTGGTTGGGGACGGGCCCGGCGCAGGCGACGATCGGCTGCGAGCCCGGGGCTCCGCTGCCGTCGCGCCTCCCGGTCGCCTCGGGCAGGTCGACCGGCGACCCGCTCGCAGCGGCCGCCCGGGCCGGCGCCGCGCCCGCCCACGCGAAGACCAGGACGTCCTCGCCCTTGAGGAAGCGGTGACACCGGACCCCACCCGTGGCACGTCCCTTGCCGGGATACTCCACGAACGGCGTGACCTTGACCGCTCCGGGCTCGGTGCCCGGCAGGGCGGTCGAGGAGCCGCTCGCGGTCACCACGACCGAGGACGCCGGGTCGAGGGCTCCGAACCACACCGCGGACTGGCCGGCGCCCAGCTTGATCCCGGCCATGCCGCCGCCGCTGCGGCCCTGAGGGCGCACCCCGGCCGCGGGGAAGTGGAGCAGCTGGGCATCGGAGCTGATGAAGCACAGCTCCTCGTCGCCGGACCGCAGCTCGACCGCGCCGACGACCTCGTCGCCGTCCTTGAGGCCGATCACGTCCCACTCGTCCTTGCCGAGCACCTCGGGGTTCACCCGCTTCACGACACCCTGCCGGGTGCCGAGCGCCAGGCCGGGGCCCTCGGTGCGGAGCCCACACAGCGCCAGCACCCGCTCACCGGACTGCAGGGAGCGGACGAGGTCGAAGGGGAGGCCGCCCTGGAGGTTCGGGTGGCTGGCCGAGCCCGGCAGCGCCGGCAGGTCGAGCACGTTGAGGCGCACGAGGCGCCCGTGCGAGGTGAGCGCACCGATCTCGCCTCGGGCGGTGGTGTGCACCGCCGAGACGATCACGTCGTGGTTGGCGCGCGCGCCGTCGCCGCTCGGCGGCTCGTCGGACGACGAGCGTGCGAGCAGGCCCGACGACGACAGGTAGGCGAAGCACGGGTCGTCGGCGACCTCGAGCGGGGCCGCCGTCGCGGAGACGGTCACCCCGGGGGACTCGAGCAGGACGGTACGGCGCGGCGTCCCGAACGTCTTCGCTACCTCGCCGAGCTCGTCGGAGACGACCTTCCGCAGCAGCCGGTCGTCGGCCAGGATCGCGTCGAGCGCCTCGATCGTGCGCTCCAGCTCGGCCTTCTCCTTGTCGAGCTCGAGCTTGGAGAACTTCGTCAGTCGACGCAGCGGCATGTCGAGGATGTAGTCGGCCTGGGTCTCGGACAGGTCGAAGACGCTGATCAGCCGCTCCTTGGCCGCCGCCGCGTTGTCGGAGGCGCGAATCAGCTGGATGACCTCGTCGATGTCGAGGATCGCGACCAGCAGGCCCTCGACGAGATGGAGCCGGTCGGCGGCCTTGGTACGCCGGAAGGCCGAGCGCCGGCGTACGACGTCGAAGCGGTGGTCGAGGAACACGTGGAGCAGGTCCTTGAGCCCGAGCGTCCGGGGCTGGCCGTCCACCAGGGCGACGTTGTTGATGCCGAAGGAGTCCTCCATCGGGGTGAGCCGGTACAGCTGTTCGAGAAGCGTCTCGGGCACGAACCCGTTCTTCACCTCGATCACCAGCCGCAGCCCGTGCTCGCGGTCGGTGAGGTCCTTGATGTCGGCGATCCCCTGCAGCTTCTTGCTCTGCACCAGCGTCTTGATCCGCTCGGAGACCTTCTCGGTGCCCACGCCGTACGGCAGCTCGGTGACGACGATGCCTTTGCGCCGGCCGACCGACTCCACGCGCGCGGTCGCCCTCATCTTGAAGATGCCGCGGCCGGTCTCGTAGGCGTCCCGGACGCCGTCGAGCCCCACGATCATGCCGCCGGTCGGGAGGTCCGGCCCCGGGACGAACCGCATGAGGTCGTCGAGCGTGGCCTCGGGGTGGGTGACCAGGTGGCGCAGGGCCTGGACGACCTCGACGAGGTTGTGCGGAGCCATGTTGGTGGCCATCCCGACCGCGATGCCGCTGGCGCCGTTGACCACGAGGTGGGGGATCGCCGCCGGAAGGACGACCGGCTCCAGCTCGCGGCTGTCGTAGTTGGGCCGGAAGTCGACGGTGTCCTCGTCGATGGACGCTGTCATCGCCACGGCGGCCGTGGTCATCCGGCACTCGGTGTAGCGCATGGCCGCGGGCGGGTCGTCACCTCCCGGCGAGCCGAAGTTCCCGTGCCCGTCGACCGTGGGGAGCCGCATCGCCCACGGCTGCACCATCCGCACCAGGGCGTCGTAGATCGCGCCGTCGCCGTGGGGGTGGAGCCGTCCCATGACCTCGCCGACGACACGTGCGCTCTTGACGTGTCCGCGGTCCGGACGCACGCCCATGTCGTTCATCGTGAAGAGGATCCGGCGCTGCACCGGCTTCAGACCGTCGCGCGCGTCGGGCAGTGCGCGGGAGTAGATGACGGAGTAGGCGTACTCGAGGTACGACGCCTCCATCTCCTGCTTGATGTCGGTGTCGAGGATGTGCTCCTCGAAGTCGTCGGGGAGGTCCTGCTTGGTGGTGCCGCGTGCCATGGGCGCATTCTCCCCGGTGGCGCCGACGGCCGGGACGGGGCGCGCCGTGCGCCACCTCGGCAGCGTGGGTAGAACGGGTGCCGGCCAAGGGTAGAAGGTGGACAGATGGCTCTGAACATCAAGAACGAGCGGGTGCACGAGCCGACGACCCCGAGGTCGCT
>JAICSC010000298.1 GCA_025937085.1 Nocardioides sp. | reverse complement strand
TGCCCCAGCGGACGGCCGAGACCCGGCGGGTGGCGCCCGAGCCCATGATCGCCGAGGTGATCACGTGGGTGGTGGACACCGGGGCCTGCCACAGGAACGCGGTGGCGTAGAGCACCGAGGCGCCGACCGTCTCGGCCGCGAAGGCGTGGGGCGGGTCGAGGTGGATGATCTTGCGGCCGAGGGTGCGCATGATCCGCCAGCCGCCGGAGTAGGTCCCCAGCGAGATCGCGCCCGCCGCGGCGGCGATCACCCAGAGCGGGAGGTCCTTGCGGGTGGCGTCGACGTACCCGCCGGTGATCAGGGCCAGGAAGATCACGCCCATCGTCTTCTGGGCGTCCTGGAGACCGTGGCCGAGCGCCAGCGCCGACGCCGAGATGGTCTGCGCAAGCCGGAACCCACGGGTGACGCGTCCGGCGTTCCGGTTCCGGAACAGCCACAGGATCGCCAGCATCACCCCGAACGCGAGCGCGAAGCCCACCAGCGGTGAGACCACCATCGGGATGATGACCTTGTCGACGATCGTGCTCCAGTGCACCGTGGTGCCGGCCGCGAGGGCCGCGCCGACCAACCCCCCGATCAGGGCGTGCGAGGAGGACGACGGCAGGCCGAAGTACCAGGTCGTCAGGTTCCAGATGATCGCGCCGAGCAGCCCGGCGAGCACCACGACGAGTCCTGCGCGCCCGTCCGGGGGCACGATCACGTCGGAGACCGTGTGCGCGACCTTCTGACCGAGGAACGCGCCGACGAAGTTCATCACCGCGGCCAGCACGAGCGCCATCCGTGGGGTCAGCGCCCGGGTCGAGACGGACGTCGCGATCGCGTTCGCCGCGTCGTGGAACCCGTTGGTGTAGTCGAAGGCAAGGGCCACGACCACGACCGCGATGACGATCGCGAGGTCCATTGTTGGAGGCCGAGTCTCTCAGGATTCCTTGACGGCGATCTGCTCGACGATGTTCGCGACCTTCTCGAACGCGTCGATCGCACCCTCGAGGGAGGTCACGATGTCCTTGAGCTTGAGCACCTCGATCGCCTTGAAGTCGCCGCTGAAGAGCTTGGCGAGGGTACGCCGATAGCTCTTGTCGCCGTCGTTCTCGAGCCGGTTGATCTCGATCCAGTACTCCTCGAGATCGGCCATCGTCCGCAGCTTGGGCATCGCCTCCGCGGTGATCTCGGCGCACCGCTGGATGATGTCCACCGCCTTGACGACCTCGCGCGGGAACTTCGTCACCTCGTACAACAGGATCAGGTCGACGACCTCGTCCATGTCGTCCATCACGTCGTCGAGCCCGCTGGCCAGCGCGTAGATGTCCTCGCGGTCGAACGGCGTCACGAAGCTGCTGTTGACCCGACGCACGATGGCGTGGGTGTTCTCGTCGCAGTTGTGCTCCGCCTCGCGCATCCGCTTGGCGACTTCCTCCCGGTCGGCGTCGTCGGAGATCATCTCGGTGAGAATCCCGGCGCCGATCACGAGGTGCTGTGCGGAGATGGTGAAGAGCTCGTAGAACGACGTATCGGTTGGACGCAGGCGCAACGCCACGACGTGCTCCTCGAGGAGTGGGAGACCGAACGGGCGCCATGCTACGGACACCCGTGTCGCGGTACGCAATCCCCTCCCTGGGTCAGCCGGGCTCAGCTCACGATCCGCGGTCTCCGCTGGCGCTCGATCAGCACCTCCTGCAGGTGCTCCGTGCCACCGTTGAGGGCCCACTCCCCGTTCGGCCCCAGCTCCCAGGCGTACGTCGTTGGGGCGAACGCCAGGTCGAGCAGGTCGGCGACCTGGGCGACGTTGTCCTCGCTCGGGACCTGGACGAGGACCTCGACGCGGCGGTCGAGGTTGCGGTGCATCAGGTCGGCAGAGCCGGTCCACACGCTGGGCTCCCCGCCGTTCTCGAACCAGAAGATGCGACTGTGCTCGAGGAACCGGCCGACGATCGAGCGCACCCGGATGTTCTCCGAGAGTCCAGGGACGCCCGGACGCAGGGCGCAGATGCCGCGGACCAGCAGGTCGACCGGTACGCCGGCCTGGGACGCCAGGTAGAGCGCGTCGATCGACGCCTCGTCAACCACCGAGTTGGCCTTCAGCCGGATGGCGGCGGGCCGTCCGTTGCGCTGGTGGTCGATCTCCCGGTGGATCCGCTCGATCAGTCCGGTGCGCACGGAGTCGGGCGCGACCAGGAGCCGCTCGTAGGTCGGGTTGCGCGAGTAGCCGCTGAGGTTGTTGAAGAGGTGGGCGACGTCCTCGCCGATGACCTCGTTGGTGGTGATCAGCCCGAGGTCCTCGTAGAGGCGGGCGGTCTTGCTGTTGTAGTTGCCGGTGCCGATGTGGGTGTAGCGACGGATGCCCGCCCCACTGCTGGCTTCGTCGCGCACCACCATCGCCAGCTTGCAGTGGGTCTTCAGCCCGACCAGGCCGTAGACCACGTGGCACCCGGCCTGCTCCAGCTTGCGGGCCCAGCGGATGTTGGCCTCCTCGTCGAACCGGGCCTTGATCTCGACGATCACAAGCACCTGCTTGCCGGCCTCGGCGGCGTCGACCAGGGCGTCGATGATCGGCGAGTCGCCGGAGGTGCGATACAGCGTCTGCTTGATCGCCAGCACGTGCGGGTCGGCCGCGGCCTGCTCCAGGAACCGCTGCACCGACGTCGCGAAGGAGTCGTACGGATGGTGCAGGAGTACGTCGTACCGCCGGGTCGCCTTGAAGACGTCGACCGGCTTGGCCGACTCGACCTCGGCCAGCTGCCGGTGCGTGGTCGGCACGAACGCGGCGTACTTGAGGTCCTCGCGAGGCAGGTCGGCGATCGAGTGGAGCCCCACCAGGTCGAGGAGCCCGTCGACGCGGAACACCTCGTCCTCGGAGACGCCGAGCTCCTCGGTGAGCAGCTCGAGCACCTGCGGGGCGATCGACTCCTCGACCTCGAGCCGGACCGGCGGGCCGAAGCGGCGCCGGAGCAGCTCCTTCTCCAGGGCCTTGAGCAGGTTCTCGGCGTCGTCCTCCTCGACCTCTAGGTCCTCGTTGCGGGTGACCCGGAAGGTGTGGACCTCCAGCACCTCCATCCCGGGGAACAGGCGCTTGAGGTGCTCGCCGATCACGTCCTCGAGCGGCACGAACCGCTGGTTGCCCAGCGGCACGAAGCGGCTGAAGATCGGCGGCACCTTGACCCGCGCGAAGTGCTCCTTGAGGGTCTTCGGGTTGCGCACCAGGACCGCGAGGTTGAGCGAGAGTCCGGAGATGTAGGGGAAGGGGTGGGCCGGGTCGACCGCCAGCGGGGTCAGCACCGGGAAGACCCGCTCCTTGAACAGCCGCTTGCAGAACTTCTGCTCGTCGCGGTCGAGGTCGGACCACCGGACCAGCTCGATGCCCTCCTTCGCCAGCGCGGGCACCAGGTCGTCACGGAACAGTCGCGCGTGCCGCTCCATCTGGTCGCGGGTCTCGTCCCAGATGCGTTCCAGGACGTCGCGCGGCATCAGGCCGGACGCCGCGCGCACCGCCACGTCGGCGGCGATCCGACGCTTCAGCCCGGCCACGCGGACCATGAAGAACTCGTCGAGGTTGCTGGAGAAGATCGCGGCGAACCGGACCCGCTCCAACAGCGGCAGGTCGGCGTCCTCCGCCTGGCCCAGCACGCGACGGCTGTAGGCGAGCCAGGACAGCTCGCGGTCGAGGAAACGGTCGTCGTACGCCGTGACCCCGGCGAGCTCGACGGCGTCGGGGACGTAGGGGGGCTCGACGTCGAACGGCTCGTCGGCCGTGCTGTCGCCCTCGCGCGACGGGTCGACGGATGCGAGCTGGACCATGGAGTCAGTGTGGCACCGGCAGCCGAACGACGGGGTGGTCCTTGCCCGGCCAATCGTTAGGTTGTCCTCGTGTCCGGCTCGCGCTTCCTGGCCGCCGCGGACCAGCGCGCGAAGGGGCTGGCGCTACGTGTGGCGCTCGGTCTTCCGGAGCGGGTCCAGCGGCTGCTCGCGGGTCGCCGGGTGACGACGGACGGCCAGACGCTGGCGGTCGACACCCAGTTGATGCTGCGGCTGGAGCGCCTGGTGCGGGAGCCCGCGACGGCGGACCTGCCGGTGCCGGACGGCCGGCGGCTGCTCGTCAAGCACGCCGCCATCGCGGGTCGCGACCAGCCGATCGGTGACGTCCGTGAGGTCCGCGTCGGCGAGCGGCGGGGTCGTCTGTATGTGCCGTCGGGCGTTTCCACCCCGGGTCCGTTGCTGGTGTTCTTCCACGGTGGCGGCTGGGTGTACGGCGACCTCGACTCGCACGACCCGCCCTGCCGGTTCCTGGCCGAGCGGAGCGGGGTGCGGGTGCTCTCGGTCGAGTACCGCCTCGCCCCGGAGCATCCCTTCCCGGCCGGTCTCGACGACGCGGTCGCGGCGTACCGCTGGGTCACCGAGCACGCGGCATCCCTCGGCGCCGACGTGACTCGGCTGGGCGTCGGTGGCGACTCGGCCGGCGGCAACCTGGCCGCAGTGAC
>JAICSC010000395.1 GCA_025937085.1 Nocardioides sp. | reverse complement strand
CGGGCGTCGAACGACGTGCGGTAGGCATCGACCGCGAAGAGCTCGGTGTCGGCCAGACCGGCCGGAGCGCGGTCGGCGAAGTTGCCGGGAACTGCCATGGCACCCCTTCCTACATGGCACTCCTTCCTATCAGTGCGCGACGAGTCAGCAGAACCGAGGCAGGTGGTGGGCGATCTGCTTGCGCCACCAGGGCCAGTCGTGGGCGACGTCGTGGCCCCACACGTCGAGCTCGTGGGAGATGCCCTTCTCGCCGAGCAGGTGCGCCATCTGACGTGCGCTCGGCAGCGAGCCGGTCGGGTCGATCTCCCAGGCGCCCTCCCCGACCGTCAGCACGACGTGCAGCCGCGACCTCAGCCAGTCGAGGTGGTCGCCGTGCAGGTGAGGGACGTAGTCGGTCGGGTTGGTGAAGTACGCCGCGTCGCCACGCTCGCCCCAGCCGTGCCAGGCGGCCGGGTCGTAGTTGCCGGACTGGCAGATGGCGACGGGGAAAAGGTCGGCGCGCGTCAACGCCATCTGCAACGCGTGGTAGGCACCCAGCGAGCAGCCGGTGACGATCGCGTCGGTCGCACCCGGGCTGTCGGAGCCGACGTACGCCGCGACCTGCTCAGTGATCCAGCCCTGGTAGGCCTGGTGTCGCCGCGCCCGCTCCTCGATCGGCAGCGACCGGTCCGACCACGACGCGTGGTCGAAGGAGTCGACGCAGTACACCTTCACCCGGCCGTCGTCGATCAGGTGGGAGACGGCCTCGATCATCCCGTTGTTCTCGTAGTCCCAGGCCCGTCCTGCCTCGCTCGGGAAAACGATCATCGGCCGGCCGTAGTGGCCGTAGCGGATCACCGTGCCCGCCCGGCCCAGGCCGGGAGCACCCAGCTCGACCTGGTGGCGCTCCATCGGAGACCTCAGGCCCCGTCGTACGCCGCACGCAATGCCAACGCGATCTCGTCGCGTTCGTTCGCCGGGAGCCACCGGTTCTCGTCGTCGGCCATGAGGGCGAAGACGGCGGGTCCGCGGGCGTTCTCGGGATGATCGGGCATCCGCGGCACGAGGTGGACGTGGAGGTGCGAGAACCCCTCCGCTTCGGAGAACTGCATCAGGTAGGTCTTGACGCACCCGGTCACCTGTTCGAGGGCCACGCTCATGCGCCGCACGAGGTCGCCCAGCTCGCCGGCCGCCTCGGCGGTCAGGTCCGCGAACGAGAGGATGTGCCGGGCGGGTACGACGACCAGCCAGCCGGGCAGCGTGGAGTTGAACGCCTGGGCGACCCGCCAGTGGTCGGTGTGCACCACGTCCTCGCGGGGTGGCGGCGAGGATGCTCGCTGCTGCTGGCAGGGGTAGCAGCCACGCACGAGGCCGTTGTCATTCACGTCCGCACCCTAGGCCAGGTGCTTGGTCGCCTCGCGGCGGGAGAGCCCCGACAGCCGGCCCCCGAGGCTGTCGACGTACGCGCGGACCCAGCCGGGTTCGACCCGAGCGTGCTGGCGCAGTGCCCAGCCGATCGCCTTGCGCAGCCAGAAGGACGTGTCGTCGAGGTTCTGCTCGATGGCGAAGGTCAAGAGGTCGCGGTCGACCTCCTCGCCATGGGCGAGCTGACAGATGACCGCCGTACGCCGGAGCCACGGGTCGTCGTCGACGGCCCAGGCGCGCAACACGGGCGTGACCCGCGACCGGTCGGCGAGCAGGCACGCGCCGACCAGGTGCTGGGCGGTCTCGTCGACGACGTCCCACCAGGCGCCGGTGACGACGAGGCGGCGGTAGAGGTCGAGGGTCTCGGCGTCCTGCCATGCACGCGCTGATCGATGACGGGCGAGCGCGATCGCGGCGTACCACTCCTCGCGGTGCGTCGCGCCGTCCCAGAACGCACGCACGATCTGCTCCCACTCGTCGCGGCTGCCGGGCGCGAAGGAGCGCAGGTGCGGCCGCAGCAAGGCTCGGAGCTGTGGCGCCGCGAGGCCGTGGTAGGGCATCGCCGACCTCATGTAGCGCTGCTGGATCGCGGCCTTGTCCGGGTCTCCGACTGCCGCCAGCTCGGTGCGGAGCTCCGCGAGCGAGATCACGTCCAGACCCGGGTGAGCAGGTCGGTCAGGTGGGGATGGAGGGCGTCGCGCCAGCAGGTCCAGGTGTGCCCGTCGCGTACCTCGCCCCACGACGTCTCCATCCCGACGCCGGCGAGGTGGTCGCGGATCGCAACGTTGTTCGCGTAGTTCTCCTCGGCCGTGCCGCAGGTCAGGGTGA
The DNA here is from genome assembly GCA_025937085.1 of Nocardioides sp. Classification (GTDB taxonomy): domain Bacteria; phylum Actinomycetota; class Actinomycetes; order Propionibacteriales; family Nocardioidaceae; genus Nocardioides. The sequence goes on along the minus strand of JAICSC010000395.1, from coordinate 148 downwards.
CCGGCGGAGCGCCGGGGGCAGCCTGCGTCGCGGCCCGGACACTCGAGACGAAACCGGTCACCTCGTGCCAGTACTCGAAGCCCGACTCCTGCGGGTCGAGCTCGGCGGTGAAGAACGAGCCGCTCTGGAGGAACAGCCCCCCGAACGT
>JAICSC010000150.1 GCA_025937085.1 Nocardioides sp. | reverse complement strand
CCGGGCGAGCTCCATCGCCATCTCCATGATGCCATAGCCGCATTCGACATCAGGTGTGGCGGCGTTGCGTGCCTTCAGCCCCGCGCGTGGTCTCCGAGCACCGACGAAGTCGCCGCCCCGCGACTGTCGAGCAGCTCCCCCCGGTCCGCGCTCTCCACGATCTCGGCCGCGAGGTCACGGATCTTGCGGTTGGAGTTCTGGCTGGCCTCCTTGAGGATCGTGACCGCCTGGTCGTGACCGACTTGGCGAGACGCCATGAGTATCCCGATCGCGGTGCCGATCGTCCGGGAGGACAGCAGCGCCTGTTCCAGCTGAGCGGCGTGCTCCTCACTCACGAGTCCGTGAACCTGGAGCTCCCCGATCATCTTGCGGTTCTCGCCGACCTGGACGGCCAACTCGTCCATCCGGCGCTGTTGCGCGGCTAGCTCGTCGCTCTGGCGCTGCAACTCCGCCTCGTGGTCCGACGTACCCATGGTTCCGGAGTATGTAGGGCCGTCGCGCCCGGCACCAGAGGCGAGGTACTCTCGGTGACAGCCACGCGTGTGGCATCACCCCGGACCCCGGTGACGTGTAGCGAGCCCGGTGTCCGGAGTGACTTCCTTTCGAGGTTCGCCCCGCTCTTCGAGTCCGTCTGGCGACATGGAGGGAGCCGAGTTTCGTGAGCACGCGAGTGTCGCGGATCGAAGTTGGTGAAGGGGGCCGATCCTTCGAATCTCAAGGGACCGGAGCCGAGCGGGCCTGGATATCACTCGGCACGATGCCCGAGGTGATCGACTGCGGGGTGCGTGAGCTGCTGAAGCCGTACGCCGCGCGGGTGGCTCTGCGTGACCCGGACGAGCCGGCGCTGGCGACGGACCTTCGCATGCTCGATCCGTACGCCGCCGTCCCCGGGTTCGAACCTCGGCATCCGGTGTGCGCGCCGGAGGGCATCGGTTGGCTCGTCTTCTACACCTGGCGCCCGGTTGCCGACGGCTCGGAGCTGTCTCGCGTCGCGCCCAGCATTGGCGGTCGGCTACGCGGCTGGCTCACCGTGGGGTTGTCGGGTGCCGAGCTCGTCGATGCGTTGGAGCGGATCAACGGCGGCGAGTTCGTCATCGCCCAGGAGCGTGGGATCGGTCGACGACGCGGGACCGGTGAACAGGATGTCCTGACGGTCAGGGGCTGCGGTGGGCTCACCGCTCGCGAGCGTGAGGTTCTCGGACTGATCGCTTCTGGTTTGAGCAACCAGCAGATCGTCGACGAGACGTTGTTGAGCATCAACTCGATCAAGAGCTACATCCGCGCCGCTTACCGCAAGATCGGCGCGACCTCGCGTTCGGAGGCCGTGCTGTGGGCTGTCGACCATGGCCTGAGATCGGACCCGTATCCGCCCACTCCCTGGCGTCGACCCGCGCATCACGCGCGACTCGGACTTGACGATGACTGCCGCTCGACGGCCTGAGGCCTCCGGGGAACCCACTTCAGAACGTCTCACCAAGGGCGTTGGGCGGACGGCTCGACGTGGTCCGGCGCTGCCCCTCGGGCTCGTGGGCGTCAGGGATAGCATGACTCGATCAGGCAACCCATGATCGAGCCCTGGTAGCGGGTGGTCGCATCGCTGTTCCCTCACCACCTGACGACCGCGAGCTGTGGAACTGGGCCCACGCGATGGTCGAACGCCAACCCTGGCCCGACGGGCGCGGGCTGGCAGGGGGACTCACCCGTGTCTGCGGCGCGACGCGCCAGGCGCTGCGCCTCGCCGGGACTGCGGTGACCTTGATGTCCAAGGACGGGCATCAAGTCGTGGCGGCCGCATCTGGGGAACAGGCACACGCGGTGGCGGGCTTGGAGTTCGACCTCGGTGAAGGCCCTTCGCATGAGGCCTTCTCCCAGGGTCGGCCGGTGCTGGTCCCCGACCTGGTCGGCGGTACAGCCGCGTCCTGGCCGGGCTTCTCCACGGCGGCCGGCGAGAAGGGTATCGCTGCGGCGTACGCTTTCCCGGTACGGGTCGGCGCTTCGCGGTTGGGGGTCTTGAGCATGTACGCCGATCAACCCCGAGTGCTCGACGCCACGGAGCGCGGCTGCGCGGCGGTGTTCGCCGAGATCACCACCGGGCTGCTTCTGGACAACATCGCACCGGTCGACGGCGGCGTGGTTTCGGAGGAGCTGGCCAGCATCCTGGACCAGCGCACCGAGGTCTTCCAGGCCCAAGGCATGGTGATGGTCGCCCTGGACGTCGACCTGGCCAGCGCGCTCGCCCGGATGCGGGCGCACGCCTTCGCCGTCGGGCAGAGCCTCGACCACGTGGCGCTCGACATCGTCGAGGGGCGCCTGAACCCGCAAGCGGAGATGACCTGATGCACGTCAGCCCGAACCCGAAGGGGGTCTCATCGTCATGATCTCGACAGAGCAGCTGTCGCGAGTCTTCGTCGAGGTCGCCGACACCCTGGTCGACGACTTCGATGTCGTGGACTTCCTGCAGAACCTGGTCGACCGGGCCGCGGGCGTCAGCGGCGCCGAAGCCGTCGGCCTGATGCTGGCCGGGCCGGGAGGCAAGCTGCGGTTCATGGCCGCCAGCAACCCCGTCGGCCGGATGCTCGAGCTGCTACAGCTCCAGAACGCCGAGGGCCCTTGTCTCGACTGCTATCGCACCGGTCAGCCCGTGGTCAACGCCGACCTGAACCAAGCCCACGACAGGTGGCCCGCGTTCGCTCCCGCCGCCATCGACGCGGGCTTCCAGTCCGTGCACGCGTTCCCGCTGCGGCTGCGGAAGGAGACCATCGGCGCCCTCAACCTGTTCGGGCGAGAAGACGTCGCCTTCGACGACGACGACGTCCGCGTGGTGCAGGCGCTCGCCGACATCGCCACGATCGCACTGATCCAGGAACGCAATATCACTCGCTCTGAACACCTCGCCGAAGAACTGCACTTCGCACTCAACAGCCGCATCGTCATCGAGCAGGCAAAAGGGGCCCTGGCCCAGGCCGACGGGATCAGCCTCGATGAGGCCTTCGACCTCCTCCGCAACCGGGCCCGCTCGACCCGGACGCGGCTCACCGACGTCGCTCAGGCCTTCCTCGACGAGACCCAACGGGGGTCATGAGCGTCCGCGGGACGGCACAGGGCGTCATGGGCAGGGTGATCCAATAATCGCGTCCCATGGATCAGGCCGGCATCCGGCCTCGTCCGGCGTGTGCGTTGTGCATGTGTTCAGGCCGCTTCGGGGCGTTGTCCTCCGCTGCCCTGGGTGTCGGTGAGGAAGCGGTCGGGCCCACTGGCAGCGCGGGCACCCGAGGCGAGCCACGCTGCGAGTGCTGGGGCGTCGCGATCCTCCAGCTGGTCGAGGTAGGCCATCCGGAGCCCCACGACTGCACTTCTCTCTGCCACCGTGTGGGCGGCCTCGAGTGCGAGGAAGCTGCGTCGCCAGGCGCGGCAGAGCTCTTCGTTCGAGAGAGTATGAGGTGGAGCGGCCAGCAGTGTCCGGAGCAACGGATCGCGCCGCTCCACCGTCTCGATGTCGGGAGGCATGGTCTGGGTCGACCATCGAGCTGACCGGGCCCGGCAGGCCAGATCGATCAGGGGTGGGCTCGTGGCACCGGCAGTCAGGACGAGGCAGCACGCGGCGGCGATCGTGAGCTGCCCGGCCACGCCGACGGCGACGGCCGCGACGGCAGCGCCCAGCATCACCTGACCGGTGGCTCGCAGAGCCTCCGGGAGGCTCGGGCCGGACGAGTCGGAACCGTCGAATCGCTGGACGGCGTAGACGCTTCCGGCGACGATGCCTGCGAACAGGCCGACCAGAACGACGCTGGCCGCACCCCACAGCAGTAGCGCCGGGAACAGTGCGGGCAGGGTGAGCATCGTCCATGCCTGCAGCCACGTCCACCAGCGCTGTTCCACGCATTGCCTGCTCGTCTCGTCCTTGTCGCGCGGCCTGCCGCCCGGCTCGTCGGACCTGTTGCTCGGCGTCATTGTGCTAGGTGGTCCCGAGAGGGTGGACCGATGCGGGATCGGCCGGTGCGGGCGGCCGCGCCCTCGGCGAGAGCAGCTCGGACCGCGGCTCGGAACCGGCCGGGTCCGCAGTCCTGTCCGCCGATGGTGAGCACTCCTTGTCTTGTGGTCGCAGCAGGCTTCGTCGACGGCCGTCGGTCGGGATCGGGTACGCCGTGGCTCGCACCGCGTCGATGGCGGCCCGCGTCATCGCGCTGGCCTGTCGTCCCCGGTCACCGCGTCCTTGGCCTTGGCGAACAGCTGGGCGGCCATCGCCCGGGCGGAGTTACGGACCACGGCCGACTCGTCGGGGTCACCCTTGAGCAGGGTGGTGACGAAGCCCCTGGCCTCGTCGAAGGAGATGTGGGCCGGCAGGGGAGGCACGTTGGGGTCGGTGTGCACGTCGAGGACGACGGGGCGGTCGGCGGCGAACGCCTGGTCCCACGCGGACTCGACCTCGTCGGGCTTGTCCACCTTGATCCCGCGTAGGCCGAGCAGCTCGCCGTACGCGGCGTAGTCCATGTCCTCGACGAGCTGGCTGGTGTCATAGCGTGGGTCGCCGACCTCGCGCATCTCCCACGACACCTGGGTCAGGTCGCCGTTGTGCAGCACGAGCACGATGAACCGCGGGTCCTTCCACTCGCGCCAATGTCGCTTGACGGTGATCAGCTCGTTCATCCCGAGCATCTGGAACGCGCCGTCTCCGATCGTGCAGACCACGGGCCGGTCCGGATGAGCGAACTTCGCGGCCAGGGCGTACGGCATGGCGGCGAGCATCGTGGCGAGCATCCCGGACAGGTTGCCGGACATGTCTCTGCCCAGCTTGATGTGGTGGCCGTACCAGTCCGCCGTGGAGCCGGCGTCCGCGGTCACGATCGCGTTGGCCGGCAGCCGCTCGTTCAGGGCGTGGTAGACGCGTCGCGGGTTGACCGGGTCCGCCTCGACCGCGGCCTCTCGCTCGGTGACCTCGTTCCACTCCTTCATCCCGGCGACGGCCTGCTGCTGCCAGGTGAGGTCCTCGGTCTGCTTCAGGAGCGGCAGCAGCGCCGTCAGGGTGGCCTTGGCGTCACCGGCGAGGTTGACCTCCATCGGGTAGCGCAGGCTCAGGTGGCGCGACGACAGGTCGATCTGCACACCGCGGGCCTGGCCGGTCTTGGGCAGGAACTCCGCGTACGGATAGTTCGTGCCGACCATCAGCAGAGTGTCGCAGTCCTGCATCATGTCGTAGCTGGGCTTGGAGCCGAGCAGGCCGAGCTGTTGGGTGTGGTAGGGCAGGTCGCCTGGTACGACGTCCTTGCCGAGGAGGGCGGTGACCACGCCCGCGCCGAGCTTCTCCGCGACGGCGATCACCTCGTCGGTGGCGCCTCGGGCGCCCTGGCCGACCATCATCGCGACCTTGGTGCCGGAGTTGAGGACCTCGGCGGCGCGCTCGAGCTCCGCGTCGGGTGGGGTCAGGCGCGTCGACCCGTGGCCGACCCCCGTGCGCGAGACCCAGTGCTGGACGGCCGGCTCGGCCATCTTCAGGTTCTGGATGTCGGCGGGCAGGATGACCACGGTCGGGCAGCGCTCCGCGGCCGCGATCCGTACGGCGCGGTCGACGACCATCTGGGCCTGCATCGGGGTCGTCACCGTCTGCACGTAGCCGGCCACGTCCTCGAAGACCCGCTCGAGGTCCATCTCCTGTTGGGTGTCGCTGCCCAGCGACACTCGCCCCTGCTGGCCGACGATGGCGACCACCGGCTGGTTGTCCATCTTGGCGTCGTACAGGCCGTTCAGCAGATGCACAGCGCCCGGGCCCGACGTGGCGATGCAGACCCCGACCTCGCCGGTGAACTTGGCGTGCCCGCAGGCCAGGAGGGCAGCGATCTCCTCGTGCGTGGGACGGATGTAGCGGAAGTCCTTGCCGTCGGACTCCGCGCGCTCCAACGCGCCGTCGAACCCGCCGATCCCGTCGCCTGGGAACCCGTAGAACTGGTGCAGGTCCCACTCGATCAGTCGGTCGATCACGAAGTCGCTGACGGTGCTGCTCATGATGGTGGCTCTCCTGTCGTGCCTGTGATGGCTTGTCGTGCCAGTGATGGCCTGTCCTGCCTGTGGCCTGTCATCTGGGTAGCTGCCCGGATGCTCGGGCGGCGCCGACGACTCCGGCGCCGGCGATGGCGAACGACGTCGCGAGCGCGGCGTCGGTGAGCGCGGCCCGTCGGCGCTCATGGTCGGCCAGCCCGAGCGCGACCATGCTGGCCGCGTGCAGCAGGTCGATGGCGACACCGAGCTCGAGCATCGCCACGGTGGGTCGGGCGCGTGAACACAGCGCCTGCACCAGGTGCCGGACCGCAAGCGCGCGAGCCACCGCGCTCTCGTTGCCGCCGAGCGGCCGACCCAGCAGCGGCTCGGCGACCAGGTCCGGGTCGGCGAGCAGCACCGCACCGTAGCCGCCGCGCGTCAGCTCGAGGAGGCCGCGGAGCCACGGAGAGAACCCGATGGCCATGACTCAGCCGACCGGCTCGAGGGCGGGGGTGGTCCCGGCCCGCGCTCGCGGGTCGTCGTCCATGGCGCGACCGTCGGCCATCCGCTCGGCCAGCCTGGACGCCAACGCCATGATCGTCAGGGCCGGGTTGGCCGAGCCCTGAGTGGGGCAGGCGGAGCCGTCGGCGATGAAGAGGTTGGGCACGGCCCAGGCGCGCTGGTTGGCGTCGACCACGCTGGTCTCCGGGGAGCTGCCCATCCGTGCCCCGCCGATGAGGTGGGCGTAGCGGTGGATCGTCAACACGTCCTGGGCGCCGCCGGCCTTCAGGATGCGGGTGATCACGTCGGTCGAGTAGGCCATGTTGGCCTTGTCGTTGTCGCTCAGGGTGTAGTCCATGCGGGCGACCGGCAGTCCGTACTGGTCGGTCTCGTCGGCCAGTGTCACCCGGTTGTCCGGGTGCGCGAGGAGCTCGTTGAGCACGCCGATGGTGGCCCAGTGGTTGTAGTCGCGCATGTACTCGCGCATCGCCCGGCCCCAGTGGCCGTCGGCCAGCACGTGCTCGGCCCAGCCGATCGGAAGCGGAGAGACCGTCTGGATGGAGAAGCCGCGCTTGAACCCTCGGCTGTCGTCGGTCTCGTAGAAGTCCTCCGAGGACAGCTCCGGCGGAGGTGCCTTGTACATCCGGAGCTCGTCGGGCCACCGGCCCGCGGTCTGGGTGGCGCCCTGCACCATCACGTAGCGACCGACCTGGTCCTCGCCGTTGCACAGCCCTTTCGGGAACCGCTTCGACGCGGAGTTCAGCAGGAGCCTGGGCGTCTCGATGGAGTAGCCGGCCACGGCCACGTAGCGGGCGCGCTGGAGCCGTTCGGCGCCGCCGGCCCCGTCGACGTACACCACTCCGCGGGCGCGACCGGACTCGTCGAGCTCGACCCGGGACGCCATGCAGCCGGCCCGGATCTCCACGGCGTGCGCCAGGGCATCGGGAAGGTGCGTGACGTAGGGGCTGGCCTTGGCGTTGACCTTGCACCCCTGGAGGCAGTAGCCGCGGTAGATGCAGTGTGGCCGGTTGCCGAACGTGCCGTTGACGATGCCGACCGGGCCGACCCGCATCTCGATCCCGAGCTCGCGAGCCCCCCGCCACAGCCGTGCGGCAGCCTCGGAGATCGGGTGCGGGCTGAACGGGTACTTGTGCGGATGTCCCCAGGGCCAGTCCTGACCGGCGACCGGCAGCTCGCGCTCGACCCGCTCGTAGTGGGGTCGCAGGTCCTCGTAGGCGATGGGCCAGTCCGCGCCGACCCCGTCGCGGGTGAAGGTCTCGAAGTCCGAAGGATGGAACCGGGGTGTGTACCCGGCGTAGTGCACCATCGACCCGCCGACGCCGCGGCCGGAGTTGTTCTTGCCGAGCGCGATCGGGTCGGTACCGCCGATGATGCGCTTCTGGGTCCAGTACAGGCCGTGCGACCCGGCCTCGTCGGAGACCCAGTCCTCGTCGGGGTGCCAGAACGGACCCGCCTCGATGATCACGATCCGCCAGCCCGAGCGGGCCAGGCGCTGCGCAAGCACCGACCCTCCGGCGCCGGCTCCGACGATGACGAGGTCGATCTCCTCGCTGTCGCCGTATCGACGCATGGTGTCCTCGCCCGGCAGCTGCCGCGAGTGGACGTCGAGCAGGAACCGCGAGTCGTTGTCGACCGGACCGACCGAGCCCTTCAACAGGTCTTTGAGGAACGTCACTCGCCGAACTCCTCGGGGTGACTGCTGACTTCACGGGCAGCGTCCTCGGAGGTCGCGCCGGGAGTCTCGAACGGCTCCAGGGTGCTGACCGGACCCAGCCTCATGAAGCCCCGTGGGTACGCCGGCCCGCCGAAGCCGATCTCGTTCCAGGCCCAGGGATGGGAGTAGAAGCCGGACAGGATCGCGCGCATGCACACCGACCACGCGCGGGT
>JAICSC010000088.1 GCA_025937085.1 Nocardioides sp. | reverse complement strand
GCATCTCTTCGAACGGAATTCGACCGAACGTGACCAGCCAGGTCCTTGCCTCGCCTCGCGCTGCGGCGCCGCCACGCGTCCTGCGCGTGCGGTCAGTGCTGCGCTGGCTGGTGGGCGCGTGCCTGGCGATCCTCCTGTGGGCACTCTTCGCGCCCACCGGGATCGGCGGGCCGGCGGCGTACGTGGTCACCGACGGCACCAGCATGCTGCCCCACTTCCACGGCGACGGTCTCGTCGTGACCCACACCCCCAGCTCCTACGACGTGGGCATGGTCGTCGCGTACCACAACGCCGAGCTGCACGCCGTGGTGATGCACCGGATCGTGGCCCGCGACGGCGACCGCTACGTGTTCAAGGGCGACAACAACGACTTCCGGGACAAGTACCACGCCACTCGCGCCGACCTGGTCGGACAGGAGTGGATCTACTGGCCCGGGGCAGGTCGCTACCTGCAGTGGCTGCGGTCGCCGCTGTTCTTCGGATCCCTGATCTTCGCGATCACCCTGATCGGGATGCGGTCTCCCCGTGTCCCTCGCCGTAGGAGGAGACACCATGGATAGGGCACGCGTGCCGGCGGCCGACTCCACCAAGGAGTCGGCGTTCACCCGGCTCGAGACGATCACGGCACTCGCCGTGGTCGGCGTCCTCGCGCTGGCGTTGGGCCTGATCGCCCTGGCGATGCCGACGTCCGAAGCCGGTCGCGAGTCGGTCACCTACCACCAGTCCGGCCACTTCGGGTACGGCGCGAGCGCGCCCGCCGACTCGGTCTACGGAGACCAGGGACTGGTCACCGGTGAACCGATCCTGAGCGAGGTGGTCGGGCCGGTGACCGCACGGTTCGACTATCGGTTGTCTGCGCCGGCTTCGCGTCACGTGCGCGGGACGACCCGGATGGTCGCCACCGTGCACACCGCAGACGGCCTCAGCCGGGACTTCATCGTGGCCGACGTCGCGTCGTTCTCCGGTGCGCACACTTCGGTCTCCGGGGTCCTGCCGGTGGCCGCCATGATGGCCTACGTCCGCACGGTCGAGGCCGCCGCCGGTGGCGCGGGGACCACGACGACCACGGTGGTCGTCACCCCGCGGGTCAAGCTCCACGGCAGCCTCGACGGGCACCGGTTGGCCACGTCCTTCGCGCCGTCCCTGTCCTTCGATCTCGACGGCAGCACGCTGCGCCCGTCGCAGCCCGCCGGTGTGTCCGACCCGGGAGCGTCCCTGAAGCCCACCAAGGAGGGCAAGGTCGGCTACCCGGTCACCACGACCAGGACCATGTCGCTGCTGCTGGTCCACCCTGCCGTCAGCACGGTCCGCATCGTCGGCCTGGCCCTGGGAGGACTGTGTCTGCTGTTCGCCCTCTGGCTCGCCCGGCCGCTGTGGCGCACGGGCGGTGCCGGTGGCGAGGCCGCCCGGATCCGCGCGCTCTACGGCTCCCGCCTGGTCGACGTCCGGGCGCTGTCGCTCCCGGAGGGCCCGGTCGCGGACGTGGCCGGGATGGAGGCCCTCGCCGAGCTCGCGAAGCGCTACGAGTCGATGATCCTGCACGTCTCGGAGCCCGAGGCCTATCTGGTCTGGGACAACGGCATGCTCTACCGCTACCGCCCGGTGACCGAGCTGCGTCCCGTGGTCCAGCGCGCCGGGCACGCGGCCCGGGAGGCGTAGCTGTGATTTGCTGAGGTCCGGCCACCTCCCGGCTCAAGCCGCGTCTTCGGGCCGGTGCACGTCCCGCTGCGACATGGCCAGCGCATGCGCGATGGCGAGATCGGTGGCTCGGGCCGGTGAGATCCGGCCGAGACACGCCGAGAGCGTCAGGCCTTCGATCACGGCGATCAGGGTGCTGGCGGCATCGTCCCGCGGCTCGGGCACCTCCAGGAGGTCGAGGACGCGCCCGACCACCTGGGTCAACGTGTTGTCGCGGTCGGTGACGTAGCGCTCGAGCGCGTCGCGACGGCTCTCCCGCGCCCTCGGCCCGAGCTCGGGAGTGGCGGTCTCGGAGGCCTGCCCGTCGTCGTACCCGCGCTGCGCGATCCCGAAGTCACGTCTCACCGTCCCCGGAGGCTCGAGCCCGCTGGGCTTCAGGGCGCACGCGGTGACCAGCTTGAGCCAGACCAGCTCTTCGTCGAGATGGCTGTCGTCCTCCGGCATCAGCATCCGCACCATGATCTCTACCGCCTCGAGGGGGTCCTCTGTGCGCTTGTTGAAGCGCCCCAACCTCCGGCGGCTGACCACCTGGTCCGCCGCCAGCCGGGCGAGGTCGACCCAGTCGGCCACCAGTCGTCGGATCGTGTTGACGCTGGCGCCGAGCTCGAGAGCAACCCGGCGCCGTGACAGCGCGTCGACCCCCTCGTCACGCACGACTGCGAAGGCAGCCTGACGGATGAACTCGAACCTGCCGACGTAGTCGATGAGTCTGGGCATGGGCCATTCCTACGCCGTCCGCGAACCTCACGTCGGCCCCTGTCCACAGCTCCGGGAGCCGGCACGGGGTGAGCCCCCAACGCCGGTGGTCCCATGGACGTTGTGGAACAAGGTGGGCCCTCAACGCCGGTGGTCTCATCGACGTTGTGGAACAAGGTGGGCCCTCAACGGGGGCCTTCGATCTCCCGTTGTGGAACAGGATGTTCCACAACGGCGGATCGGGCCGCGTCGTTGGGGGCACGGGGTGTTCCACAACGGCGGATCGCGCCGCATCGTTGGGGGCACGGGGTGTTCCACAACGTCGGTTCGCGAGTCCTCTTTGAGGGCACACGGTGTTCCGAAGTGTCTCAGCCGCGGCGGAGCCAGACCGTTGCGAGCGGCGGAAGCACCAGGGTGGCGTGGGCCGGCTGACTCCCCTCGTTGCCCTCGTGGGCGTTGACGACCCCGAGGTTGCCCACGCCCGAGCCAGCGTAGGTCGAGGCGTCGGTGTTGACGACCTCGTGCCACTCGCCGGCCGCCGGGAGGCCGAGCCGGAAGTCGTCGTGCGGGATCGCGGCGAAGTTCGACACGCACACCAGCGTGTCCGAACCATCAGCCGAGCCACCCACGCCGGCCGAGACCCCGCGTCGGATGAAGGAGAACACGTTCCGCCCGGCGTCGTTCGCATCGATCCACTCGAACGAGCCCGGCTCGCTGTCGCGCGACCAGACTGCCGGCGAGTCGGCGTAGGCACGGTTGAGATCTTTCATCAGCCGGTGCATGCCGAGGTGCTCCGGGTGGTCGAGCAACCACCAGTCGAGCTCTCGGGACTCGGCCCATTCCGACTCCTGGCCGAGCTCGCCGCCCATGAAGAGCAGCTGCTTGCCCGGATGGGCCCACATGAACGCGAGGTAGGCCCGCAGGTTGGCCAGCTGCTGCCAGCGGTCCCCGGGCATCTTCCGCAGCAACGACCCCTTGCCGTGCACGACCTCGTCGTGGCTGAGGGGGAGTACGAAGTTCTCGCTGAACGCGTAGGTCAGCCCGAAGGTCAGCTCGTTGTGGTGCCAGGACCGGTGCACGGGTTCCCGCTTCAAATAGTCGAGAGTGTCGTGCATCCACCCCATGTTCCACTTGAAGCCGAAGCCCAGCCCGTCGCTGTCGGTGGTGCGGGTGACGCCCGGCCAGGAGGTCGACTCCTCGGCGATCGTGGTCGCCCCCGGGACGCGCTTGTAGACGGTGGCGTTCATCTCCTGGAGGAACTGGACGGCCTCGAGGTTCTCGTTCCCGCCGTACTTGTTCGGCGTCCACTCGCCCTCGGGGCGCGCGTAGTCGAGGTACAACATCGAGGCCACGCCGTCGACGCGAAGGCCGTCGGCATGGAACTCCTCGAGCCAGTAGAGCGCGTTGGCGTACAGGAAGTTGCGCACCTCGGGCCGACCGAAGTTGAAGATGTGGGACCCCCACTCCTTGTGCCAGCCGCGCTGGGGGTTGGGGTCCTCGTAGAGCGGGGTCCCGTCGAACCTCGCCAACGCCCAGGAGTCGGTGGCGAAGTGACCCGGTACCCAGTCCAGCAGCACCCCGATCCCATGCTGGTGGAAGGCATCGACCAGGCGACGGAAACCGTCCGGCTCTCCGAAGCGAGAGTCCGGCGCGAAGTACGACGTGACGTGGTAGCCCCACGAGCCGCCGAAGGGATGCTGCATCACCGGCATCAGCTCGACATGGCTGAAGCCGAGGTCCGCGACGTACGGGACGAGCTCGTCGATCAGCTGGTCCCAGCTGAGGGCGCTGCCGTGCCGCTTGCGCCACGACCCGAGGTGCACCTCGTAGATCGACATCGGCTGCGAGACCTGCTGGCGCTCGGCGCGGGCGCGCATCCACGCGTCGTCCCCCCACGTGTGCGTGGACTCGTAGACCCGGCTCGAGGTCGCCGGCGGCGGCTCCGCCCAGTAGGCCATCGGGTCGGCCTTCTCGCGCCAGTCGCCGTCGGCGCCGAGCACGACGTACTTGTAGCCGGCACCGGCCCCGACGCCGGGGACGAACAGCTCCCAGACCCCGGACTGGCCGAGCTGCCGCATCGGGAACTCGCGCCCGTCCCACCGGTTGAAGTCGCCTTCGAGCCGTACGCCGCGGGCACTCGGCGCCCAGACCGCGAACGACGTGCCGGTGACGTCGCCGGTGACCGCTCGGTAGTGATGCACCCGGGCCCCGAGGACGGTCCACAGCAGCTCGTGGCGTCCCTCGTTGACCAGGTGCAGGTCCACGTCGCCGAGGGTCGGCAGGAACCGGTACGGGTCGTCGACGGTGACCGCACCCTCGCCGTACTCGACCTCCAGCCGATAGTCCGGCACATCGACCGCGCCGTCCGCCAATGGTTGAGGCGGGCCCTCTGCGCCGTCCGCCGCTGGTTGGGAAGGGCCCCCTGCGGTGTCCGCCGGTGGTTGAGGAGCGAGCTCTGCGAGCGTTGGTTCCTGAGGAGGCGAGGGACGAGCCGTCTCGAAGGGCTCGAAACCATCCGCCGGAAGCACGCCCACCCACACCCCCTCGTGCTCGTGTTCGAGCGGGACCCGGGTCCCGTCGGAGGTCACGACGGTCACGGTCCGGGCCAGCGGCTTGAACGCGCGGAAGGTCACCCCGTCGGCCTCCGGGTGCGGCCCCAGGATCGCGTGCGGCTGGCCGTGCTCGCCGCGGGTGAGCTGGTCGATCTCGGCCCTGGCTACCCGCCTCATCGTGTCCTCTCCCGATCCGTGGGCTCGGCCGCCGTGACCAGGGCGGCCATCGGGATAGACACCCAGGTGGGCCGGTTCCTGGCCTCGTAGACGCACTCGTAGACGGCCTTGTCCGCGATGTACGCCGCGAGCAGGGTCTGCTCGTCCCCGGTCAGGTCGCGGCCGGCGTACGCCTCGAGGAACGCGGCCTGGTTGCGCGCGGACCACTCGGCCGCCCGGAAGGCACGCTGCTCGGAACCGTCGTCGCCGGTCGCCGCCGCGGTCATCGCGGCCGCGCGTGGTGCGTAGTCGAACGACCGGAGCATGCCCGCGACGTCGCGCCACACGGAGTCCGGCAGCACCCGTTCCGACAGGGGCTTGGCCGGCTCACCCTCGAAGTCCACGATCTTCCAGCCCTTGGAGGTCCGCAGCGTCTGGCCGAGGTGCAGGTCGCCGTGGATGCGCTGGATCGACCCTGCCTCGATCGCCCCGACGGCGGCGAACAGGTCCCGCAGGGCCGGTGCGTGCTCGGCGAGCTCGGGAACGACGTCGACCGCCGCCTCGAGCCGCTCGTTCATCGCCTTGGCGAGCTCGGCGTGATCGGACGCCGTGCGCTCGCCGGTCGGGAAGTGCTCGGCGAGCAGCACATGGATGCTCGCCACGGCCTCGCCGAGTCGCTGCGCCTCGGCCGCGAAGTCGCCGCCGACCTCCTCGGCGTACAGGTCCGCCTCGGCGAACAGGTTGCGGACCGACGTCAGCGCCAGCTCCCACCCGTCGCTGGCGGTCCGCAGCAGCTGCTGCAACATCGCCAGCTCGAGCACACCGTCGCCGGCTCCGGGGTCTCGAGACGGCGCTGGCGCGCCTCCTCGACCACCGGAAACGACGTCGGCCGGTGGTTGAGGAAGGCGCTCTGCGAGGTCGGCCGGTGGTTGAGGAAGGCGCTCTGCGAGGTCGGCCGGTGGTTGAGGAAGGCGCTCTGCGCCTGTCTCGAAACCACCGCCGGCTGCGTCGCACTCGATCCACCCGAGCAACGCGGCGACGTTCTCCGACCCCGCGAGGGTCAGCTGTTCGTGGATCTCGATGTCCGGGTTCCGGCCCGGCGTCACCCGCCGGAAGATCTTCAGCAGCGCCTGCTCACCGAACGCGACCGACGAGTTCGACTGCTCGCCGGTGAACGGCGTCGACGGCGCGGTCGCGTCCAGCTCGTCGCCCGCCAGCCGGCGGAAGGAAAGAGGTCCGTCGGGCGGGTAGGCGAACGCCCGGAGGTACGCCGACATCGCCTCGCGGTCGTGGATGGCGTCGTAGGCGTGCACCCAGCCCACGTCCGGGTCCTCCCACCAGCCGACGAACGCATGGTCGAGCCGGTGCTCCGGATCGGTGTAGAGCGCCAGCGGGACCTGGTACAGCTCCAGCCCGCCGTCGTCGTAGCTCACCTCGGCCAGGTCGACCACGACTCGTGGCCCCTCGTCGGCGATGACGCCGAGCCGGCGTACGCCGGTCACGCGCATGCCCCGCCCCTTCCCGCCGAACCAGCGTGCTCCCTCGACGAACTCGGAGAGCTGCCGGAGCGTGTCGTCGGTCGGGGTCGACGTCAGGCCGGCGCGGATGTCGTCTGTCACGGGGCTGTGGCCTCCTCGGGTGGGGCGGTCAGCCGGAACCAGTAGAACCCGTACCCACCCAGGGTGAGGAGATACGGGAGCTCGCCGATCGCAGGAAAGGGAACGCCGCCGAGGAGCTCGACGGGGACATACCCCTCCCAGCGCCGCAGGTCGAGCTCGACGGGCTGGGCGAACCGCGAGAGGTTGTTGACGCACACGATCATGTCGCTGAGCCCCTCGGGGGAGTCGAGCTCGCGGGCGTAGGACAGGACGGACGGGTTCGTCCCGCCGAGGTCGAGGAAGCCGCCCAGCCCGAAGGCCGGGTGGCCGCGGCGGGCGTGGATCATCCGGCGTGTCCACTGCAGCAGGGAGGACGAGTCCTCGAGCTGGGCCTCGACGTTGACGCTCTGGTAGCCGTAGACCCAGTCCTGGATCGTGGGCAGATGGAGCTTGCCGGGGGTCGCGGAGGAGAAGCCCGCGTTCCGATCGGGCGTCCACTGCATCGGCGTCCGAACGCCGTCACGGTCACCGAGCCAGATGTTGTCGCCCATCCCGATCTCGTCGCCGTAGTACAGGACCGGGCTCCCGGGCAGCGACAGCAGGAGCGCCGTGAACAGCTCCATCCGGTTGACGTCGTTGTCCAGCAGGGGGGCCAGCCGCCTCCGGATGCCGATGTTGGCCTTCATGCGGGGGTCCTTGGCGTACTCGTCCCACATGTAGTCGCGGTCGTCGTCGGTGACCATCTCGAGGGTCAGCTCGTCGTGGTTGCGCAGGAAGATGCCCCACTGGCAGTTGGCGGGGATCGGCGGTGTCTGCTCCATGATCTCGGAGATCGGGAAGCGTGACTCGCGCCGGACCGCCATGAAGATGCGGGGCATCACCGGGAAGTGGAAGCACATGTGGCACTCGTCCCCGTCGCCGACGTACTCCCCGGTGTCCTCGTCGCGCTTGCCCCCGAAGTAGTCGACGACGTCGGAGGGCCACTGGTTGGCCTCGGCCAGCAGCACCCGGCCGGGGTAGTTCTCGTCGATGAAGCGCCGGACCTTCCGCAGGAACTCGTGGGTCTCCGGGAGGTTCTCGCCGTTGGTGCCGGGACGCTCGTAGAGATAGGGGACGGCGTCGAGCCGGAACCCGTCGAGCCCCATGTCGAGCCAGAACGACATCGCCTCGAGCATCGCGTCGTGGACCTTCGGGTTGTCGAAGTTGAGGTCCGGCTGGTGGGAGAAGAAGCGGTGCCAGAAGTACTGCTGGCGCACCGGGTCCCAGGTCCAGTTGGACGGCTCGGTGTCGACGAAGATGATCCGCGCCTCGTCGTACATCTCGTCGGTGTCCGACCAGACGTAGAAGTCGCCGAACGGCCCGTCGGGGTCGCTCCGGGAGGCCTGGAACCACGGATGGGCGTCGCTCGTGTGGTTCATGACGAAGTCGATGATCACGCGGAGGCCACGCTCGTGCGCGGCCGTGACGAAGTCGCGGAAGTCGTCGACGGTGCCGCACTCGGGGAGGATCGAGGTGTAGTCGGCGACGTCGTATCCGCCGTCACGCAGGGGCGAGGTGAAGAACGGCGGCACCCACAGACAGTCGACGCCGAGCCACTTGAGGTAGTCCAGCTTCTCGATCAGCCCGCGGAAGTCGCCGGTCCCGTCGGCGTTGGAGTCGCGGAACGACCGCACCAGGACCTCGTAGAAGACCGCGGTCCGGTACCAGTCCGACGGCCCCTCGACGGGCGCGAGCCCACCGGTCGAGCTCCCGCCGTCGTCGGTCGAGCCCCTCGAGGCCAGGTCCGCGCTCACGACGTCCTCCGCACCGACAGCAGATGAGCAGGCTCCGTGTAGGGGTCGAGCCGGACGTAGTTGTGCTGGCCCCAGTGCCAGTCCTGCCCGGAGATCTCGTCGTGCACGGCGAGGCTGTCGTGCCAGTCGAGCCCGAGCGCCGGCAGGTCGAGATGGGCCACCGTCTCGCGCGCGGCATGCGGGTCGAGGTTGATCACCACGATCACCAGGTCGTCGCGGGCCTGCTTGCTGAACACCAGCACGTTCTCGTCGTCGCTGGAGTGGATGACGACGTTGCGCAGCAGCTGCAGTGCGGGGTGTGCGCGACGTACGGCGTTGAGCAGGGTGAGGTACGGCGCGAGCGTGCGGCCCTCCTGGTCCGCGGCGTCCCAGTCGCGCACCCGGACCTGGTACTTCTCCGAGTCGAGGTACTCCTCGCTGCCGGGCCGGACGGCCACGTGCTCGAACAGCTCGTACCCGGCGTACACGCCCCAGCTCGGGGACCCGGTCGCCGCCAGGACCGCGCGGATCTTGAACGCCGCGGGACCGCCGTACTGGAGGTAGGCGTGCAGGATGTCCGGGGTGTTGACGAAGAAGTTCGGCCGCATCAGGTGGCTGGACTCGTGGGAGACCTCGCGGAGGTAGTCCTCGATCTCCCACTTCGTCGTCCGCCAGGTGAAGTACGTGTAGCTCTGGTGGAAGCCGATCGCGCCGAGGGCGTGCATCATCGCCGGTCTGGTGAAGGCCTCCGACAGGAACACGACGTCGGGGTCGGTACGCCGGATCTCGCGCAGCAGCCACTCCCAGAACGCCACCGGCTTGGTGTGGGGGTTGTCGACTCGGAAGATGCGCACGCCGTGCTTCATCCAGTGCCGGACGACGCGGAGAACCTCGCGGCAGATGCCCGTCGGGTCGTTGTCGAAGTTCATCGGGTAGATGTCCTGGTACTTCTTCGGCGGGTTCTCGGCGTAGGCGATCGTCCCGTCGGCCTTGGTGGTGAACCACTCCGGATGGCTCTTCACCCACGGGTGGTCCGGTGCGCACTGCAGTGCCAGGTCGAGGGCGACCTCGAGCCCGAGACTGTCGGCTCGCGTGACGAAGGCGTCGAAGTCCTCGAGCGTCCCGAGGTCGGGGTGGAGCGCGTCGTGGCCGCCGTGCTTGCTGCCGATCGCCCACGGGGAGCCGGGGTCGTCCGGCCCGGGGTCCATGGTGTTGTTCGGCCCCTTGCGGTTGACCTCGCCGATCGGGTGGATCGGCGGCAGGTAGATCACGTCGAACCCCATCGCCGCCACCGCGTCGAGCCGCTTCGCGGCCGTCGTGAACGTCCCACCGACCACCTTCCCGGTCGACTCGTCGTACGTCGCGCCCTCGGACCGTGGGAAGAACTCGTACCAGCTGCCGTACAGCGCCCGCGACCGGTCGGCGTACAGCGGGTAGGGGCCCTCCACGGTCAGCAGCCGCCTGATCGGATGTGTCTCGAGGACGGTGACGAGGTCGGGTGACTGCAGTGCGGCGAGTCGGGCCTCGACCGGGCGTGACGTGTCCCGAGCCGCGGCGGCGGCGCCGGCCACGACGTCCCTCTCACGCCGATCGAGGCCGGGGTCGGCGGCCACCTCGTCCAGCAGCAGCCCGCCCTCGGTGAACATCAGCTCCACGTCGACCCCGGCCGGGATCTTCAGGCCCGCGTCGTGCTCCCAGGTCGCCAGCGGGTGGGACCAGGCGTGGATCTCGAAGGTCCAGGCACCCTCGGAGTCGGGGGTCACCCACGCGACGTACCGGTCGGGGGTGTCGCCCTCCGGCCGCATCCGAACGGGCGGGCGCCTCGTACCGTCGGGCGCCACCAGCACGGCCTCGGCGCCGAGCCTGTCGTGACCCTCGCGGAACACCGTCGCGGAGACGGGGAGGGGCTCGCCCGCCGTGGCCTTCGCGGGGAGCCGACCGAGATCGACCAGAGGCATGACCTCCATGACGGGGATGCGTCCGACCATGCTCGTCACCCTTCCGAATCGGCCTCCGGCACGCAAGGCGGCTGCGTGGTACCTCGAGGAGCGAGCACTGCGAGCGCCCCCTCGGTGGTTGAGGAGCGAGCTCCGCGAGCGTTGGTTCCTGAGGAGGCGAGGGACGAGCCGTCTCGAAGGGCTCGAAACCACCGCCCCGTACCCGCTTCGGACCGTCGTGAGACACGACACGGCGTCCGGTGTGGCCGATTATTGGATCGTTCAAGTGGATCTCGGCTACCGTCCTGGGGTGCGTGCCATCCGACGTTTCACCGTCCGTCCGGTCCTGCCTCCGGCCCTGTCCGCGCTCGGCGATCTCGCCGGGAACCTGCGGTGGTCCTGGCACCCGCCCACCCAGGACGTCTTCGCCGAGGTCGACCCCCAGATCTGGGAGTCGACCAAGCACGACCCGGTGCGGCTGCTGGGTGCGGTGACGCCCGAGCGGCTCGAGCAGCTGGCCTCCGACCAGGGCTTCTTGGACCGGCTCGGCTCGGCCAAGGCCGACCTGGACGCGTATCTCGGCGGCGAGCGGTGGTACAACCGCCGCGCCGGCGAGGAGGCGCCGACGCGGATCGCCTACTTCTCCCCGGAGTTCGGCATCACCGCCGTCCTCCCGCAGTACTCCGGCGGCCTCGGCATCCTCGCCGGTGACCACCTCAAGGCCGCCAGCGACCTCGGCGTACCCCTGGTCGGCGTCGGCCTGCTCTACCACGCTGGCTACTTCAAGCAGTCCCTGTCGCGCGAGGGCTGGCAGCTCGAGACGTACCCGGTGCTCGACCCGGACGAGCTCCCGATCACCCTGCTCCGGGAGGAGACCGGCGCGCGGGCGCACATCT
>JAICSC010000435.1 GCA_025937085.1 Nocardioides sp. | reverse complement strand
GTGTCCGAGGGGGGACTTGAACCCCCACGCCCTAATACGGGCACTAGCACCTCAAGCTAGCGCGTCTGCCAATTCCGCCACCCGGACGAGTGCGCAGGGAACTCTAGCAACCGGGCGCCCGTTCCTCACATCGGTGACGGGTGCCTCGAGTGTCAGGATGGGTGACATGGACGCCGACCGCGACACCACGTCGTACGAGCCCTCCTACGACCCCGCAGGCGAGGTGGTCGAGCTGTGCCGGGACCTGATCCGCATCGACACCAGCAACTACGGGGACGAGACCGGGCCGGGGGAGCGCAAGGCGGCCGAGCACGTGGCCGCGCTGCTCGAGGAGGTCGGCATCGAGTCGGAGCTGTTCGAGAGTGAACCCGGCCGGACGTCGCTGGTCGCACAGTGGGGCGGCGGCTCTGCGGGGACGTCCGGTGAGGCGACCCCGGGCGCGCTACTGCTGCACGGCCATCTCGACGTCGTGCCCGCGGCGGCCGAGGACTGGCAGCTCGACCCGTTCTCGGGCGAGATCCGGGACGGCTACCTCTGGGGCCGTGGCGCGGTCGACATGAAGGACTTCGACGCGATGCTGCTCTCGGTGGTGCGGGCCCGGACCAGGGCCGGTGCCGTCCCGAAGCGTCCGGTGGTGTTGTGCTTCACCGCCGACGAGGAGGCCGGTGGGCATCTCGGTGCCCAGGCCCTCGTCGAGCAGCACGCCCAGCACCTCGAGCACTGCACCGAGGCGATCGGTGAGGTCGGCGGCTTCAGCACCACGATCCGCGGTCAGCGGCTGTACCTCGTCGAGGCGGCCGAGAAGGGCATGGCCTGGATGAGGCTGACCGCCCGCGGCCGAGCCGGGCACGGGTCGATGATCAACGACGACAACGCGGTGACCCGGCTCACCGAGGCCGTGGCCAGGATCGGGGGGCACCGTTGGCCGGTCCGGCTCACGCCGGCGATGCGGACGTTGCTCGCCGCGGTGGCCGAGATCGCCGGCACCGAGGCGACCCCGGAGAACGCCGAGGCCCTGGTGGAGGAGTTCGGGGGCGCCGCCCGGATGTTGGGGGCCGCCATCAGCAACACCGCCAACCCCACCATGATGCAGGCGGGCTACAAGGTGAACGTGATCCCGACCGAGGCGACGGCTCACGTGGACGGGCGCTTCCTGCCCGGGTACGAGGACGAGTTCTTCGACACCATCGCCGAGCTGTGCGGCGAGGGCATCGAGCGGACGTTCGTGTCACATCAACAGCCGTGGGAGACGCCGTACGACGGGGACCTCGTCGATGCGATGACCCGCTGCCTCCTCGCCGAGGACCCGGACGCGCGGGTCGCGCCGTTCCTGATGAGCGGCGGGACGGACGCCAAGCACTTCAACACGTTGGGGCTGCGCAGCTACGGCTTCACCCCGTTGCGGCTGCCGGCCGACCTCGACTTCACCGCGTTGTTCCACGGCGTCGACGAACGGGTGCCGGTGGACGCGCTCACCTTCGGCGCCAGGGTCCTGGACCGGTTCCTCGGCGACAT
>JAICSC010000103.1 GCA_025937085.1 Nocardioides sp. | reverse complement strand
ATGTCCCAGCAGCCAACGGATCCCGTCGACGATGTCTCGTCTGACGTGGGTCCCCTCGAGGTCGCGAACAGCCCCCGCCGGGGTGGCGACCCGCGC
The DNA here is from genome assembly GCA_025937085.1 of Nocardioides sp. Lineage (GTDB taxonomy): Bacteria > Actinomycetota > Actinomycetes > Propionibacteriales > Nocardioidaceae > Nocardioides. Next base: position 10,541 of record JAICSC010000103.1, on the reverse strand, counting down.
GATCAGCACGACCCCCAGCGCGACGCACACGGCCTGCGTGACGAAGGGCAGGGCCATGCCGGCCGCGAACAGGAAGGCGCCGAGTGGCGGTCCGGCGAGCTGGTTGAGCGCGATCGTGCCGGTCATCATCCGTGCGTTTCCGATGCCGAGGTCCGGGCGGGCCACCAGCATCGGCAGCAGGGTCCGGGAGGCGCTGTCGGAGAACACCTCGGCGACGCCGATCAGGAGCATCGCGAGGAGTACGACGTGGATATCGACCTCGCCCGTGGTGATAGCCAGCGCCAGCACCCCGAGGACCACGCAGCGGAGTGCGTCGCAGACCATCACCATCCGGCGGCGGTCCAAGCGGTCGGCCAGGGCACCGGCGTGCAGGCCGAGAACCAGCCAGGGCAGGCGCTGGAGCATCGCGGCCAGAGCCACGAGGAAGGGGCGATGGGTCTGCGAGGCGACGAGCAGCGGACCGGCGGCCAGGGCCAGCCCGTCGCCGAGGTTCGACGACCAGGACGAGGCGACCAGCCAGCGGAAGCTGGTGCCGAGACGCGGCGGTGCGATCCGGTCGCCGACCTCCCGAACGATCCCCGAGAGCCGCGCCACGAAGTCGAGAGCCTACCCAGCCGACGGGTCTGACGCCCTCCGATTTTCCGCACGAACCTCAGCGCGGATGCCAGCGCGAATGCCGGCGCGACCCTCGGCGTACGCCGACACACCGGCGATGAGCACGTCCACGCCGAATCGGAAGCGGTCGTCGGAGTCGCCGGTGGCGAGGGCGGCCCGCGCCAGACATCGCGCTCGACCGGCGACCGAGCTGACGTAGAGGGTCACCAGGTCGAGGAACCTGGCTGACCCTGCTCTCGGCGCGTGGTTCGCGGTCGCGTTCCTCGTGGTGTTCCTGCTGCCGTCACGCGCCGCTGACCGAGCCCGCGAGGTCAGCGATGGCGCGGGAGATTGAGGAGCGACCGGCTCGGACCGAGCCGGCGAGGGCTGAGCGGCGCGTCTCGAAATCCACGCGCCGCCGACCGAGCCGGCGAGGACGCCGTGGTCTGACCATCATGGACGAGGAAGCGCTGCTGCTCCGCTCGCTCTGCTGAGCGTCAGGGCGCGCAGGAACGTCGCGTCCCGTGTCACGAAACGCGGTATGGAGTGCTGGTGGGTGAGCCGGGACCGCCGAGGGTCAGGCCGGCTGCATCTCCCGGTGCTCGGATTCCAAGTGCTCGGAGTCGAGGGCCCGCGCCGCCGAGGCGACGGCGAGGCGGTCGTTCTCCTCCATCAACCGAGTGACCAGCGCCTCCAGCTCAGAGATCCTGACCCGCAGCTGACGGTTCTCGGCGGCCAGCCGAACGGGGAGGCCGCGGTCTTGCTGCAGATGGCCGATCAGAGCCTTGGCCATGTGTGAAGAGCCTTCCGACGTGGGGGACCCGCCGTGACCGGGGGGCCGTCTTCAAGAGTGACACCTCCGTCGGCTCCGGTCAATGTCGGGTCGGGTCGGGTCATGCCCGAGCCGTGGTCCGGCGCGCTCTCGGCACGGGTTGGCAGCGCGGGCAGAAGAACGACGAGCGGTTCATGAACTCGACCCGCCGGATGGGGGTGCCGCAGCGGTCGCACGCCTCACCGTCGCGGCCGTAGGCGTGCAGGGACCGGTCGAAGTACCCGGACTCGCCGTTGACGTCGACATAGAGGGCGTCGAAGCTGGTGCCGCCCTGGACGAGCGCCGCCCCCATCACGGCCCGAGCCTCAGCGAGCACCCGGCGTACGTCGACGGGCCGGAGCCGCTCCCCCGGCCGGTCGCCGTGGACCCGGGCGCGCCACAGCGCCTCGTCGGCGTAGATGTTGCCGACACCCGAGACCAGCGTCTGGTCGAGGAGGAGCCGCTTGATGCCGGCGGTGCGACGGCGCACCTTGGCCACGAAGAGGTCGTCGTCGAACTCCGGGTCGAAGGGGTCCCGGGCGATGTGGGCGATCTCCGGCGGCAGCTCGGCCCCTCCCTCGGAGACCGCCAGCCCACCGAACATCCGCTGGTCGACGAAGCGGAGCTCGCGGTCGGCCATCGTGAGACGTATGCGGAGGTGGCGCTCGTCGGGCCGGCCCGGCTCCTGGACGAGCAGCTGGCCGCTCATCCCCAGGTGCCCGAGCAGGGCGTCGCCGTTGTCGAGAGGGAGCCACAGGTACTTGCCGCGGCGTCGGGCGCCCTCGAAGCGGCGGCCGGTCATCGCCGCGGCGAACCCGACCGGTCCGCGGTGGTCGCGGCGTACCGGACGGGGGTGGAGCACGCTGACCGACTCGACGGTGCGGCCGACCACGTGGCGCTCGAGCCCGTCGCGGACGGTCTCGACCTCGGGCAGCTCGGGCACGGGAGGGTCGGGCGCTCAGTCGTCGGCGGACTCGACCACGGACTCGACGATCGACTCGGTCACCGGGTCCGAGACGCCCAGGGATGACGCGAGCTCGCCGTACGCCGTCTCCGCCGCGGCCTGCTCGGCCTCCTTCTTGGAGCGACCGACGCCGTTGCCGTAGAGCTGGTCACCGACGCGGACCTGAGCGGTGAAGGTCTTCATGTGGTCGGGGCCCTCGTCGGCGATGAGGTACTCCGGGACGCCGAGCCCGTGCTCGGCGGAGAGCTCCTGGAGGGACGTCTTCCAGTCGAGCCCGGCGCCGAGCGCCGAGGCCGCCTCGATGAGCGGGTCGAAGAGGAGGTGCACGACCTCGGCGGAGCTCTCGAGACCACCGGAGAGGTGGACCGCGCCGATCACCGCCTCGACGGTGTCGGACAGGATCGAGGCCTTGTCACGACCGCCGGTGGTGTCCTCGCCGCGGCCGAGCTTGATGTAGGTGCCCAGCGCGATCTTGCGCCCGACGCCGGCCAGGGCCCGGGCGTTGACGACGGCCGCCCGGAGCTTGGCCAGGTGGCCCTCGGAGAGGTCGGGGTGGCTGCGGTAGAGCGTCTCGGTGACGACCACGCCGAGCACGGAGTCACCGAGGAACTCCAGCCGCTCGTTGGTCGGCAGCCCGCCGTGCTCGTAGGCGTAGGAACGATGGGTGAGGGCGCGCTCCAACAGCTCGACGTCCAGCGTGGGGTCGCCGAGCGCCTCCCGGAGCGGGATGTAGTTCAGGGCCGGCCCGGTCTCAGAGAACCTGGCGACGGTCGCCGCGGGCGCCGTACTGTCCGCAGGTACCGCAGGCGCGATGGGGCAGGTGCTTGGCACCGCACGCGGGGTTGGCGCAGGTCACCAGGTTGGGTGCGACCGCCTTCCACTGCGAGCGCCGGTGGCGGGTGTTGCTGCGCGACATCTTCCGCTTCGGGACAGCCACTGTTCTCTCCTACGTCCGTGGACCCCCACCAGGTCGTGGGGTCCGCTGGCGAACTTCTAGTCCTCGTGCTCGGGCTCGGCCAGCGCGCCGAGAGCCGCCCACCGCGGATCGACCGGCGCATCGTGCACGTGGTCGGGGTCGTCCGCGAGCCGGGCGCCACACTCGGCGCACAGTCCCGGACAGTCCTCGGTGCACAACGGCTGGAACGGCAGTGCGAGCACCACCGCGTCCCGCAGCAGGGGCTCCAGGTCGACCAGGTCGTCCTGGAGCGTGCTGACCTCGAGCTCCTCATCCGGATCGACGTCCTGGTCGTCGTAGACGAACAGCTCCTGGAACCTCACCTCGACCTCGTCGGAGATCGGCTCCAGGCACCGTGCGCACTCGCCGGTGAGGGCGGCTGTCGCCGTCCCCGTGACCAGGACGCCCTCCATGACCGCCTCCAGCCTCAGGTCGAGCTCGACCGGAGAGCCTTCGGGGACGCCGAGGACCTCGATGCCCAGATCTGCCGGGGCCGGAACCGTCCGTGACACCTCGCGCTGGGACCCCGGGCGGCGACCGAGCTCGCGAGTATCGAGCACGAGCGGCGCTCTCGGGTCCAGTTTGCTCAGGGGTTCACGTTCACTTCTGGCCACAACAGATCGCCTCGTATCGTATCGGGCCAGGTCAGACCCGCAAAACTGCCGGTGTCAAACCGCCGTGCGAGCAAGCTCGCTGCGGCGCTCCCTGCGGCCGTTCCGCCCCGGCTCCGCCGGCCCGGAACGTCCTCACTCGGGCCAGGTCAGACCCGCAAAACTGCCGGCCCCGTCACCGAGCCGCCGAAGGGGGAATTTCCCGCGTCCCAGGTGGGGCGAAGCCCGGGAGAATTCCCACTTCGGCGCCGGAGAAGTCCCACCTCGGCGCCGGAGAAGTCCCACCTCGGCGGTCAGGTGAAGCGGCCCTTGAGCTGGTCGTGGACGAACGCGGGGACGAAGTCCGAGACGTCGCCACCGAAGCCGGCCACCTCCTTGACCAGGGACGACGACACGAAGCCTCGGTCGGGGCTGGTGGGGATGAAGACGGTCTCGACCCCGGTCAGCGAGGAGTTCATCTGGGCCATCTGGAGCTCATAGTCGAAGTCGCTGGCGGCCCGGAGACCCTTGACGATCGCGGTCACGTCGCGCTCGGCGCAGAACGTCGTGATCAGGCCGGTGAAGCCCTCGACGGACACGTTCGCGAGGTCCGCGCACGCCTGCCGCATCATCGCGATCCGTTCGCCGGCGTCGAAGAGACGGTTCTTGCTGACATTGGTGCCGACCGCCACGATCACCTCGTCGAACAGCCGCGCCGAGCGGCGGACGATGTCCAGGTGACCGATGGTGACCGGGTCGAACGACCCGGGGCAGACGGCGCGGCGCACGGGACCTCCTGGTCCTGGATCGGACTAGTTCGCAGCGGCGTGAACGTACCAGAGCACGGTTTCGCCGTACCTCTTCTCGCGGCTGTCATGCAGCCCGTCGGGCCACACCGGCTCGGCCGCCCGCGAGCCGCGTTCGACGACCACCATCGCACCCGGCACCAGCCAGTCCTGCTCGACGAGGGCGGCGAGGGCCGTGGCGACGTCCGCTTCCGACTGAGCGTACGGCGGGTCGAGGAACGCTACGTCGTACGGCGCCGCCGGCGGGCGGGCGAGCGCCGAGGAGACGGGGGTGGTGACGACATGGGGGCGCCGGAAGCCGAGCTCCTCGGCGTTGGCGGTGATCAGCTGGGCCGTACGACGGTCCTGCTCGACCAGGGTGACGACCCCGGCGCCGCGCGACCACGCCTCGAGCCCCACCGCGCCCGAGCCGGCGTACAGGTCGAGGAAGCGGAGTCCGGCGAGCGAGCCGCACCACGCCTCGATGGCGGAGAACAGTGCCTCGCGCACCCGGTCGGTGGTCGGGCGGGTGCTGACCCCGCGGGGGGTCGTGATCCGCCGTCCGCCGACTCGTCCCCCGATGATGCGAGTCATGGCCGCGTCGCGCCCGATGCCCTGCCGTGTGGGAAACGCGGAGCGGTCATGACTTCTCCATGAAGTCAGACTGCCGTGAATGCTCCAGTTCTGTCACGAGCCGCCGGAGGTCGGGCACGGTGCCGAGCTCCGGATCGTCCGCGAGGAGAGCGGTGGCGGCCTCTCGTGCCTCGACGATCGTGTCCTCGTCCCGCAGAACCCGTAGCTGCTGCAGCGAGCTGTAGAAGCCCGACTGCGACCGACCGAGTACGTCGCCCTCACGCCGCTGGTCGAGGTCGACCCGGCTGAGCTCGAACCCGTCGGTGGTCGCCGCCACCGCGTCGAGCCTCTCGCGGGCGGGACTGTCCGCCTCGGCGTGGGTGACCAGCAGGCAAAGCCCGGGCAGGCCGGCGCGACCGACCCGGCCGCGCAGCTGGTGGAGCTGGGAGATGCCGAACCTGTCGGCGTCGAGGAGCACCATCGTGGTCGCGTTGCCGACGTCCACGCCGACCTCGATGACCGTGGTCGCGACCAGGACGTCGGTCTCACCCACCGCGAACGCTCGCATCGCGCGTTCCTTCTCGTCCGGCGCCAGGCGACCGTGCAGCAGGTCGAGCCGGAGTCCGCTGAGCGGCCCCTCACGGAGCTGCTCGACGACCTCCTCCGCCGCGCTCAGCGAGCCTGGCGTCGACACCGGCTCCCCCTCGTCATCGAGCTCGGGTGCGTCCGTCTCACCCTGCTCGAGCTCGTCGCCGGTGATGCGCGGGCACACGACGTACACCTGGTGGCCCTTCTCGACCTCCTCGCGCACGCGTCCCCAGACCCGGCCCCACCAACCGGGCTGGTCGGCGAGCGGTACGACGTTCGTCTGGATCGCCGCTCGCCCGGCGGGCAGCTCGGTGAGGGTCGAGACCTCGAGGTCGCCGAAGACCGTCATCGCGACCGTGCGCGGGATCGGGGTCGCGGTCATCACCAGGACGTCGGGCGGCGTCCCGGCCTTGTCGGTCAGGGCCGCGCGCTGCTCGACCCCGAACCGGTGCTGCTCGTCGACGACGACCAGGCCCAGGTCGGCGAACTGCACGTGCTCCTGCAGCAGGGCGTGGGTGCCGACCACGATGCCGGCCTCGCCGCTCGCGGCACGGAGCAGCGCCTCGGCGCGGGCGGACTTGGGCATCGACCCGGTGAGGAGAGCGACCGAGGTCGCGTCGGCGGCGCCGCCGAGCATCCCGCCCTGGGCGAGGTCGCCGAGCAGCTGGGTGATCGAGCGGAGGTGCTGCTGGGCGAGCACCTCGGTCGGCGCCAGCAGCGCCGCCTGGCCGCCGGAGTCCACGACCCGGAGCATCGCCCGCAGTGCCACCAGCGTCTTGCCGGACCCGACCTCTCCCTGCAGCAGTCGGTTCATCGGATGTGGCCGGGCCAGGTCGTCCATGATCTCGGCCGAGACGTCCTGCTGGCCCCGGGTCAACGTGAAGGGGAGCCGCTCGTCGAACGCCGCCAGCAGCCCGCCGCCGCCCGCGCGCGCCCGGCCGCCGAGCTCGGCCAACGCAGCGCGGCGCCTGGCCATCACGAGCTGGGTCACCAAGGCCTCGTCGAAGCGGAAACGCCGCTGGGCGGCCTGGACCTCCGGCCAGGAGTCCGGCGCGTGGATGTGACGGAGCGCGGTGTCGAGGTCCGGCAGCCGGTGGTCACGGCGTACGCCGTCGGGCAGTGGGTCGGGCGGCTCGTCGATCACGGTCAGCGCGAACGCGATCGCCCGCTGGACGTCCCAGGACTCCACCCCCTTGGTCTGCGGGTAGAGGGGGAACAGCGCCTTGACCGAGGCGACCGTCGCCCCGACCGCCTCCTCCCCCACATCGTCCTCGTCGGCGCCCCCGAACAGCACCATCTTGGGGTTCGTCAGCTGCCACTTCCCCCGGAAGGTGCTCACCTGGCCGACGAACAGACCCCGCCTGCCCACGGCGAACCGTTTGGCATGGTGCTTGCTGACGTACTTCTTCTTGGAGAAGAAGGACATGCGCAGCGCCGGGCCGTCGGTCTGCAGCACCGTGTCGAGGCGGTACGCCGGACGGTGCGTGCGGCGGTCGAGATAGGAGTTGAGCTCGCTCTCGACGATCTCTCCGACCACGGTGAGCATCTGGCCGGTGCGAAGTTCTCGAACGTGGGTCAGCTCGCCGGTGCGGACGTAGCGACGGGGGAAGTGGTGGAGCAGGTCGCCGACGGTGCGGACGTCGAGCCTGTCGGCGAGCGCCTTCGCCGTGCCCTTCTTGGTCTGGGCGCCGAGCACCGTCGCCACGGGTGAGTCGAGGCTGATCAAGGTGCTGGTCACTCCACGGACATCAGTAGGGGATAGCGGTCCTGGCCACCGTCGTACACCACGACGTCGACATGGGCGTGCCGGTCGGCGACGTACTCCTCACACTGCTGGGCCAGGCCGTTCGCCCCGGTGCCACTGACCAGGGTCACCAGCTCACCGCCGGCGCCGAGCATCCGCTCGAGGATCTCGGTGGCCACGGCGGTGAGGTCGTGCCCGACCAGCGCGAAGTCGCCCTCGATGACGCCGAGCACGTCCCCGGGCTCGCACGGGCCGGCCATCGTGATCGCCCGGCGGGCCGCGATGGTGACCGCCCCGTGGCGCGTGTGCCGGGCGGTCGCCGTCATCTCCAGGACGTCGGCGTCGAACCCGCGCGCCGGCTCGTGGACGGCCAGCGCCGCGAGGCCCTGGACCTGTGCCTCCGTCGGGATCACCGCGACCCGGACGTCGAGATCCTCCTCGGCGGTCTGCGCGGCGATCCGGGCGGCGCGGACCGAGTCCTGGTCGTTGGGGAGGATCACGACCTCCGCGGCGTCGGACTCGGCGATGGCCTCGAGGATCATCCCGGTGGAGGGACGGTTGCCGGGCCCGGCGCCGATCACGATCGCACCGGCGTCCCCGAAGAGACGCGCGAGTCCGGGGCCCGCGGACACCGCGACGATCCGGCGGCCTGACCGGGCCCGCCCGCGCCGTGCGGCCCGTTCGGCCTGGCGGGCGACCTGCTCGGCGAAGTGGGTCACCCGGATCCGATATGGCCGGCCCGCGGCGATGCCGGCCTCGACCGCGGCGCCGACGTCGTCGACGTGGACGTGCACGTTCCACAGTCCCTCTCCCCCGACCACGACGAGCGAGTCGCCGAGCGGGGCGAGGGCCTTGCGGAGTGCGGGGACGGCGTCGTCCGCCGCGTCGAGCAGGTACATCACCTCGTACGAAGGGCCGCCCTCGCGCAGGTCGGCCTCCGCCAGGGCGGCCGGGATCGTGTGGGTGCCGATCGGGGCCGGCGCGGGGATCGGCCGACGACCGGTCAGCACCGTCTCGGCAGCGTCGAGGATCACGCTCAGCCCCCGGCCGCCGGCGTCCACCACGCCCGCGGCCCGCAGCGGCTCGAGCTGGTCACGCGTCTCGACGAGCGCCCGGCGGGCGGCCTCGGCCGCGCCCTCGAACACGTCGCGAGCACGGGCACGGGGGTTCGCGGCACGCCGTACCGCGGCGTCGGATGCTGCCTTGGCGACGGTCAGGATGGTGCCCTCCACGGGCGTCCCCACCGCGGCGTACGCCGCCTCCGTCGCCTCGGCCATCGCCTCGGCCATCACCGTGGCGTTGCGGTCACCGGGCCCGGCACGGCCGATCCGGGCGACCAGTGCGCCCAGGAGCTGGCTGAGGATCACACCACTGTTGCCGCGGGCGCCGAGCAGCGCGCCGCGGCGGAACGCGGCCAAGGCGGTCAGCACGTTCGTGCCGCCGGTGTCGGTGTCGGTGCCGGTGCCGGTGTCGGTGTCGGTGTCGGTGCCGGGGGCGCCGGGGCTGTGGGTGCAGGCCTGGTGGAGGGCGTCCCTCGCGGCGCTCATCGTGAGATACATGTTCGTGCCGGTGTCGCCGTCGGGAACCGGGTAGACGTTCAGGGCGTCGATCTCCTCGCGGGCAGCAGCCAGGGCATCGACCGCGACGTCCACGAAGCGCCGGACGACCGCGAGGTCGACCCCGCCGCCGGTGGGTGATTCCATCGCCTGCCCCGGGCTCCTCTACTCGCGTCTACTCGTGTCTACGCGCCCGAGACGTTCGGGCGGCTGCCAGGGTAGTGGCGAGACGTGACGGTCGCTGATTCGTCCGGGCGCACGTGCGTCGGATATTCTCTTCCGGTTGCCCGCTGTGCGCGGGCCCTGTTCCACCACTCACCCAGGAGTACACCCGTGGCTGCCGTCTGCGACATCTGCGCCAAGAAGCCGACCTTCGGCAACAACCGGCCGTGGTCGAAGAAGATCACCAAGCGGCGCTTCGACCCCAACATCCAGCGCGTCCGGGCCGTCGTGAACGGCACCCACAAGCGACTCAACGTGTGCACCAGCTGCCTCAAGGCCGGCAAGGTCACGCGCTGACTGTTTCAGTCTTCCTACGCTCTTCCTCCGCGAGCCCCGGGCCTGGTGGTCCGGGGCTTTCGTGTTTGCGGGCACGGCCCGTCGGGTGGTGGTTTCACCATGGGATGCAGACGAACCGGCGCTTCCCTCGGCGTACAAGCCATGGGGAGTGCGGGTTGGCCGACATCCCATGGTGAGACAGCGACACGCGTGGCCGCCCTCAGAAGTGCGACCACCCCGTGGGGCCGTCGTACGCCGCACCGTCGAGCGTGACGCCCGACCCCTCGGAGACGGAGCCGATCACCGTCCACCCGTCCGGCACCTCGGCGGAGGCGAACGTCGCGAGCAGGGGATGGTCCTCTCCGCCGGCGAGGATGAAGCTCAGCGGATCGGCACCGGTCGCGGCCGCCACCGCCTGGAGGGGTTCGGGGATCTCGAACGCGTCGCGGCGTACGTCGATCGCCACCCCGGACTCGTCGGCCAGGTGCCCTGCGTCGGCGAGCAGCCCGTCGGAGACGTCGATCATCGAGGTCGCGCCCGCCTCGGCGGCGAGGCGACCCGCGTCGTACGGCGGCTCGGCGCGGCGATAGGCCTCCACGAGCACCCGCGGCGAACGGAAGCCCCGGGCGAGGACAGCCAATCCTCCGGCGGCCCAGCCCTGCCGTCCGCAGAGGGCCAGGACGTCGCCCGGCCCGGCGCCCGAGCGCAGCACCGGCGACTGCGTGCACGAGCCGAGGACGGTCACCGCGATCACCAGTAGGTCGGCCCGCGTGAGATCTCCCCCGACGACCGAGGCACCGACCACGCCGCACTCCTCGGCGAAGCCCTGCGCGAAGTCCAGCATCCACTGCACGGGCAGGTCGACCGGGGCGGCCAGTCCGAT
>JAICSC010000208.1 GCA_025937085.1 Nocardioides sp. | reverse complement strand
CTCGACGGGCTCGCCGCGCCTGCCGCCGCGGCACTCCGTGACCGGCTGCTGCACGTGTCGCCCACAGCGGACCCGACGGTCACGCCCGATGCCGCCCCCCGCGTGGTGTTGAGGCTGGACCTGGGCTGGGTCCGGTTCGCGCCCTTGACGTCCTCCGGGATCGTCATCGCCGGCGCCGCGGTCGGCCTCGTGGCGCAGAGCATCCACACCTTCGAGGTCACGCCGTCGGTCGACCTCGACCGCCTGGCCCGGCTCGGTCTGGTCCTCCTCCTGATCCTCGGCCTCATCGCCTTCCTGGTCGTCATCTGCGTGCTCGCGGTGGTGGGCTACCTCCTCACCAACTTCGGCTTCCAGCTCTCGCACACGGCGTCTGACGGCTCCTGGCACCTGCGGCGCGGCCTGTTCACCACGCGGGAGACCAGCCTCGACGACGCGCGCGTGAGCGGCGTGAGCATCGGCGAGCAGCTCGGCCTCCGCCTGGCCGGAGGTGCTCGGCTGTCGGCGATCGTGACCGGACTCGACCGCAGGCAGCAGGGCAGCTCGGTCCTGGTGCCGCCGGCACCCCGAGCCGAGGTCGACCGGGTGGCAGCGACGGTCCTGGGCGTGTCCGGCCCGGTCTCCGCACCCCTGGTCACGCACGGGCCGCGGGCACATCGTCGCCGCCGGACGCGGGCGATGGTGCCGGCCGGCGTCGTGGCGGTCGCGGCCCTGGTGTCGGCGTACGCCGTCTCCTGGTGGTGGGTGGCCCTCGCTCCCGCCGCACTCGTCGTCGGCGCCTTCCTCGCTCACGACCGTTGGCTCGGGTTGGGCCACGCCCTCGTCGACGGCCACCTGGTCGCCCGCTCCGGCAGCCTCGACCGTCGCCGCGAGGCGCTGCACACGCGCTCGGTGATCGGCTACAACCTGCGTGCCACCTGGTTCCAGCGCCGCGCCGGCCTCACCGACCTGGTGGCCACCACGGCAGGCGGCCGCCAACGGGTCGAGGTGATCGACCTCGACGAGGAGCGCGCCGCCGGCCTCGCCGCGGCCGCGACGCCCGGGCTCCTCGAGGAGTTCCTCGCCTGATCAGCTGGGACCGTCGGCGGGCTGGAGGAGCTCGGTGACGGCAACGTCCGTCAGCGTGATCTGCACCATCAGCTCGTCGGCCAGGGCGTCGAGCATCGCCCGCAGGTCGGCCACGCTGGTCGACGGCGGCGCCTCGAGCAGGGCCCGGGCCTCGAACAGCGTCCCGCCCGCCATCGGTGCCTCGCTGATGCTCGTGCTGAGCTCCTCGATGCCGATGCGCCGGGCGGCCAAGGCAGCCGAGAGCTCGGCCACGATGCCCGGGTGGTCCGCACCGACCAGGTCGAGATGGAGCCGCACGGAAGCGTGCTCGGCAGGTTCGTCGGTCCGCTCGAGCATCACGTGGAGCCCGACGTCTGCGAGCGCGGTCAGGTCCGCCACCAGGGCGTCAGCCCTCTCGTCGGGCACCTCCAGCAGCAGGACGCCGGCGAACTTCCCGGCCAGCCGGGCCATCTGGCTGCGTTCCCAGCTGGCGCCGTGCGCACTGATCGGGGTCGAGAGGGCGGACACGAGCCCGGGGCGGTCGTCGCCGACACAGGTGAGAGTGAACGTGGCCATGGCGCAGCCTACGGGATCACGATCGATGCGCCCGTGAGCCGGCCGCTCAGCTGGATCCGGCTCAGTGGGATGCCCCGAGCTCGACGAGCAGGACGCCGGCGATGATCAGGGCGATGCCGGCCATCATCACGCCGGTCAGCGGCTCGCTGAAGAACGCCTTCGAGGCGGCGGCGGTGAGCGCAACTCCGCAGGCGGCCCAGATGCCGTAGGCGACCCCGATGCCCATGCCCTGCTTCAGGGTCAGCGTGAGCAGGATGAAGGCCGCGACGTAGCCCGCCGCCACGACGGCGTACAGAGCCGGATGGTCGAGGGCCCGCTTGAGAGAGAGGGTCGCGGTGACCTCGCAGACGATGGCGCCGGCGAGAAGCAGCCACGGGGTCATCCCTTCTTCGCTCGGTCTCCCAGGATCCGCATCGCGGCGAGCTTGCCGGGGCCGCCGCTCACACACCCGCCCGGGTGCGTGCCGGAACCGCACTGGTAGTAGCCGTCGATCGGAGTGTTGTAGCGGGCGTAGCCGGGGGCCGGGCGCATGAAGTACATCTGCGGCGCCAGGAACTCGCCGTGGAAGATGTTGCCCTCGGTGAGCCCGGCGACCTGCTCGATGTCGACCGGCGTCACGACCTCGCGGTGCAGCACCAGGTCGCCGAAGCCGGGGAAGTGTGATTCCAGCACCGCCTGCACCGTGTCGGCGAACGGCTGCCGCTCGGTCTCCCAGTCGCTGCCCTTGAGCTCGTACGGCGCGTACTGGATGAAGCAGCTCATGACGTGCTTGCCGGGAGGCGCCATGTCGGGGTCGACGACCGACTGGATGGCACCGTCGATGAACGGCTTGCTGGAGTACCACCCGTACTTGGCGTCGTCGTACGCACGCTCGAGGTACTCGATGGACGGGCCGATGTTCACGAAGCCACCGAAGTGGTCCGTGCGGCCCTTGAGGGCGGGGAAGACCGGGAGGTCGTCGAGCGCGAAGTTCACCTTCGCCGACGTGCCCTGGAAGCGGTAACGGGCGATGGCGTCGTTCAGGTCGGAGGGCAGCTCGAGCGGGCTCACCAGCTCGGTGAAGGTACGCCGCGGGTCGAGCGCGCTGACCACGATCGGCGCGGCGTACTCCGTGCCGTCGGCCAGCGCCACCCCGGACGCCCGCCCGTCCTTGGTGACCACATGGTCGACCGGTGACTCCAGCTTCACGGTGACGCCGAAGCCCTGCGCCGCGCGCTGCAGCACCTGGGTGAAGCCGCCGTTGCCGCCCTTGTGGAAGCCCCAGACCCCGTGGTGGCCGTCCTGTTCTCCCATGAGGTGGTACAGCAGGACGAGCCCGGAGCCTTGGGACATCGGCCCGACCTTGGTGCCGATGATCGAGGACGACGCGATGGAGGCCTTGACGATGTCGGACTCGAAGTAGTCGTCGAGGAGATCGGAGGCGCTGCCGGTCACGAACCGGATCAGGTCGTGCATGGTCTTCCGGTCGGCGCCGCCCAGCTGCTTCATCATCCAGGCGACATCGGCCCGGTCGTCGGGGTCGTCGCTGAAGATGTCGGGCGGCGCGCTGTCGAACAGCGGCTTGGCCAGCTGGATCACCCGGTTCACGTCGTGGCTCCAGCGGTGGTAGCCGTCGACATCCCTCTTGCTGTGCCGGCCGATCTCCTGGTCGTTGAACTGCTCGTCCTCGGTGGAGAGGAGGTAGTCGCCGTTCTCCATCGGCGAGAACGCCGTCGGCAGCAGCAGGGGCAGGAAGCCGTGCTCGACCAGGTTCAGCTCATGGATGATCTCCGGCCGCAGCAGGCTCAGGGCGTAGGAGAACGTCGTGAACGAGAAGCCCGGGTGGAGCTCCTCGGTGATCGCCGCGCCACCGACGAACGGGCGGCGCTCGAGGACCAGGACGTTCAGGCCGCCCTGGGCGAGGTAGCAGGCGTTGATGAGGCCGTTGTGGCCTCCGCCGACGACGATCGCGTCGTAGCTGTTGGCGTCGGTCATCGGTTCTCCATCCGGCTCGAGATCGGGGCCAGCTCGCGAGGAGTCGAGCTCGTCTTGCGAGCCGGGCTGTAGAGCGGCAGCCGGTCGGTGGTCGCAGGCACCGAGAGGTACTCGTGGTCGACGGTGACCTCCAGATGGACCGTGGAGCCCAAACCTGTCGAACTCCGCGCGGCGTGACCCGGCCGGACCCGCGCGATCGCGATGTGCCGCTGGAGGACCGGGCTGTACATCAGGCTGGTGGCGTACCCGACGCGCTCGTCGCGGTCCGGGCCGCCGTACAGCATCGACTCCCACCCGACCGGGTTCTCGTCCTTGGGCACCAACAGGCCGCGGTCGATGTGGAGCTTGGCGTACTCCTGCCAGTCGACCCACAACCCCACGGTCGCCCAGCGGGAGGTGCCGTCGCGGAGCTCGCGCTCGATCGCGCGGCGCCCGACGAACGGCCGGTCCTCACCGAGCTGGGAGCCGCCCTTGCCCAGCATCCAGCCGAAGCCGAGCTCCTTGGGCGTGAACCGTTCGGCGTCGGTGAACGCGTAGCGGGCCGAGGAGAACTCGACGTTGATCAGGGAGAGCCCGGCCTCGATGCGCAGCATCATCAGGGCGTCCTCGCCGAACGGTCGGAGGCCGTGACCCTCACCCGCCTGGATGATCTTGTCGAGCACGCCCATCGCGTCGTCGGCCTCGACCCGCACCTCGAAGCCGAGGTCACCGGTGTAGCCGGTGCGCGAGAGGGTGACCGGCGCGCCGCCGATCTTGGCGTCGATGAGCCCGAAGAACGCCAGGCCCTCGACCTCCGGGGCGAGCCCGGCCAGGATCTCGCGGGACCGGGGGCCCTGGACGGCGAGCATGCCGTAGTCGGGGCTGACGTCCTCGATCTCGACGCGGAGCCGACCTTTGAGGCTCTCGAGGTAGCCCAGGTTGGGGTCGGCCGCGGTCAACAGCCAGTCGTCGTCGGCATGTCGGAAGACCACGCCGTCCTCCAGCACGTAGCCGTCGTCGTTGCACCACACCGTGTACATCGCCTGGCCCGGTCGGCACCGGCGTACGTCGCGCGTCATCATGCCCGCGAGCAACCGCTCGGAGTCGGGCCCGGTGATCCGGTACTTGTACAGGGGCGAGGTGTCGAAGAACCCCGCGGAGTTGCGGACCGCGAAGTACTCGTGCTTCGACGAGAGGTCGTAGCGCAACGCCGAGAGATGGCCCGCCCAGTGGCCGTACAGGCCGGTCTGGTTGAGCTCGTTGAGCCGTGGGTGGAAGGGCGTCGTCTTCATCAACATGGCGCCGCCACCCTAGCCTGAACCGCCGTTCAGCCGCTAGGTGTCAGAGATCGCTAGGTGGCAGAGATGTCGAACCAGGTGGACCGCAGGCCGAGGGCGCCCCGGAACGAGTCGCCGCTGATCCGGACGCTCCCCTTGTTGCCGCGCAACGTCATCTCCAGGACCCGGCCGTGCCACTGGCCGTGGCCGTCGCGCTGGTCGATGCTGATCGAGGTCAGGTTGCCGAGGGCGGGCCAGGCCCGCTCGACGCGGCCGGCCGAGACCTTGGTCGTCCAGGAGTGGTTCGGGTTGCCCGACCACCCGTCGTACGGGTCCTTCTGAGCGGGGAGGTAGGGCTTGCCGCCGGCCGCGGTCCAGCCGCCGTTGCTGGAGCTGAACTGGGTGAACGCCGGCTGCCCGTGGAACATCCGCACCTGGTGGGCGGTCTTCGCGACGGCGGTGTTCGACGTGGGGTACTCGGCGGACCTGCCGCCGTACACCTGGCACGCCGAGGTGTCGCACAGGTTCCAGCGTGGGTTCGTCGAGCTGCGCGCCTCGAACGCGGCGTACGTGCGCGCGGCGATCGCCTGGGCCCGGAGCGCGGCCTGGTGCCACAGGGCCGGCATCTCCCGCGGGACCACTCCCTGGACGTAGGCCTCGAGCGAGACCTTGTTCACCGTGACCCGGTGCGAGGCCGGAGCGCCGACCGGAGTGCGGGACTGCAGGCGGCCTCGGTAGCTGACCCGGCTCGCGCCGACCACCAGGGTGATCGGCCCGCCTGCCCGGAACTCGGCGTCGCCGCTGAGCCTGCGCCACAGGTGCCACCCGTGGTTGCGGTAGGAGACCTTGGTCCTGCCGCCGCGGGCGGGTGCGAGGCGCCATCGGCTCGCCTTGCCCGCGGCGTGGTGGGTGGGCAGCGCGCGGGTCCGGCCGCTGCGGAGGTCGCGCACCCTCAGCCCGGCGCGGTTGATCACCGTGGTGTTGTCGTCGGTGTCGGCGGTGATCAGCACCTTGACCTTGCCGCCGACCTGGCCGGCCCTCGTGTGCGGGTAGTAGAACCGCACGATCCGCTGCGCGCTCAGACCCTTGCGTGCGGCACCCTCCGCGCCGTACTGGCTCAGCCCGTGACCGTGGCCGTACCCGTGCCCGGCGATCGTCAGGGTCGCGTGGTCGGGAACCCGCACACGTTCGACGCTGTGAGCGACACCGTGAGCGGCGTACGCCGGAGCGCCGCCGAGGACGAGGGCCGTGGCGGCGAGGACGGCGGGCAAGGCGACTCTGGGACGCACGTGACGCATGGGCATGGTGGGCTCTAGGGGAACACGCAGTCAGACGCGATGCAACCTACGGGCAGCCTCCGCCACGGATCCGCTGATCGACGGGTAGACGGTGAACGTCTGGGCCAGCTCGTCGGCGGTCAACGACTCGGCGACGGCAATCGAGACCGGGTGGATCAGCTCGCTGGCCCGCGGCGCGACCACGACGCCGCCGACCACGATGCCGGTGCCCGGCCGGCAGAACAGCTTCACGAAGCCGTCGTGGACACCCTGCATCTTGGCGCGCGCGTTGCCCGCCAGG
>JAICSC010000199.1 GCA_025937085.1 Nocardioides sp. | reverse complement strand
GGATCCACCGATTTCCACCTGCTGCGCGCCGCAAATCGGTGGATCCAGGCTGAGCGCGACCTGGATGGCGGCTGCTGCCCGATGCTCGGGGGCGGTGGCGGTGGCGTTTCCACCGTTGCCCCGGGTGAACGGTGGAAAGGTCACCGCCCCCGGTGCGGCTGGCGCTCAGACCGGGATCTTCAGGGCGGCGAAGATCTCCCGCGTCGCCTTGGACCGGTTCAGCGTGTAGAAGTGCAGCCCGGGCGCGCCCGCCTCGAGCAGCCGCTCGCAGAGCTCGGTGGCGATCCGGATGCCCTCTGCCCGCAGGGCCGCCGGGTCGTCCTCCAGCGGGAGGATCCGGTCCAGGGTCTCCTGCGGCATCTCGCGCCCGGAGAGCCGGACCATCGTCCGCATCGAGTTCAGGTTCAGGATCGGCATGATGCCCGGCAGGATCGGGAAGTCCGCGCCCACCTCGGCGGCGCGGCGTACCAGGCCGACGTAGTCCGACGCGCGGAGCACCATCTCGGTGATCGCGAACTCCGCGCCTGCGTCGTACTTGGCCTTCAGCACCTGCGCGTCGTGGTCGAGGTCGGGCGCGTCGCGGTGGCCCTCCGGGAACGCGGCCACCCCGACCGAGAAGTCGTGGTCCTGGAGGAAGCCGACCAGCTCGGAGGCGTACTCGAGACCCCCGGGCGTCGACACCCACGGCGTGCCCGGGCCGCCGGGCGAGTCCCCGCGCAGGGCGAGAACGTTGCGGATGCCTGCCCGTCGGAGGTCGTCGACGATCGTCCTGAGCTCGGCGGCGGTGTGCCCCACGCAGGTCAGGTGCGCCATCGGCAGCAGCGACGTCTCCTCGGCGATCCGCCGGGTGATGGCGACGGTGCGCTCACGCGTGGTGCCGCCCGCGCCGTACGTCACCGACACGAAGGTGGGGCGCAGCGGCTCGAGCTCGCTGATGGAGCGCCAGAGCACCTCCTCGCCGTCCGCGTCCTTGGGTGGGAAGAACTCGAAGGAGAACGAGTGCTCCCCGCGTCGCAGGAGCTGTCCGATGGCCGAGTGGTCGGGCATGGCCGGCAGTCTAGGGAGCCGGCGCGACCAAGCCCCCATCCGCGTGATGACCGGCCGAGCCCGGTCCGGCGTACGACGCCCGGGCATCTAGGCTCGCCGCGTGACCGACACCGCACCCGCGTGGGGCCAGGCCGCGTTCCGCGCGCAGGTGCAGGCGGCGATCGACACGTTCCTGGAGGAGGGGGCGGCGCGGCTCGCTCCGCTCGGTGACGACGCGGGACGGCTCCTCGCGGAAGCACGCGCGGCGGTGTCGGGTGGCAAGCGGTTCCGGGCGGCCTTCTGCTACTGGGGCTTCCACGCCGTCGTGGGCCCGACGTACGACGCCTCCGACGAGGACGCACTCGTCCGGGCCTGCGCGTCGCTGGAGCTGCTGCACGCCAGCGCCCTGGTGCACGACGACTACATGGACGCCTCAGACACCCGGCGCGGCCGGCCGTCGACGCATCGCGGCTTTGCCGACGAGCACCGCGCCGACGGCTGGCGCGGCGATCCGGAGCAGTACGGCGCGTCCGCGGCGATCCTGCTCGGCGACCTGCTGCTGAGCTGGTCCGACGAGCTTCTCCGCCGGTGTGGGCTGCCGCTCGAGCGGGTGGCGGCCGCGCTCGACGTGTTCGACCGGTGCCGGTCGGAGGTGATCGCCGGGCAGTTCCTCGACGTCTCGGTGCAGGCGCGGGGGGTGGCCGACGTCGACACCGCGATGACGGTGCTGCGCTACAAGTCGGCGAAGTACTCCATCGAGCGCCCGCTGCACATCGGCGCGACGTTGGCCGGCGGGTCGGCCGAGCAGCTGCGGCAGCTGAGCGCCTTCGGGCTGCCGCTGGGCGAGGCGTTCCAGCTGCGCGACGACCTGCTCGGCGTGTTCGGCGACCCGTCCGCGACCGGCAAGCCGGCCGGAGACGACCTGGTCGAGGGCAAGCGGACGGTGCTCGTGGCGCTGGCGCTCGACGGTGCGTCCGCGGTGGACGCGGCCCGGCTCGACGCCGCGCTGGGCACTCCCCTGAACGTCGAGGACGTCGTGGAGTTGCGGCGGATCATCGATGCCTCGGGTGCGCACCAGCAGGTCGAGCAGGTGATCGGGGAGCTCGCCGGGAAGGCGACCGACGCCCTCGCCCGGGCCGACCTCGACGACCGGGCACGCGGCGTACTCCTGGAGCTGGCGACCGCCGCCACGGTCCGGGTGGTCTGACCGGTCTCCCGAAATCCCCGCTCAGGTGGGAGTTCTGGAGTCCCCAGGCTTCAGTCCAGGCTCGGCACGCCTTCGATCTCGGGGCCCTCGCCGCGGAGGAGTACGGCGAAGCGGCCGCCCTTGTCGGCGTTCACGCGGCCGCCGAGCACGGAGAGAGCGACGGAGAAGGCGCGGTGGTCCTCGCGGGCCAGCGGTCCCCAGCCGTCCCAGAGCAGCACCCAGCCCTCGCTGTCACCGGCGGTGATATCGGCGAGGCAGTCGGCGAGGGCGTCGAAGTTCTGGCCGTAGTAGTCCGGGAAGTGCAATGCCAGCCCGACCGCCTCGAGGAACTCGGCCTTGCTGGTGTGGTGCCAGCCGTCGAGCTCGGCGAACTGCCAGCCTGCGTGCTCGACGGTGCGGCGCACGTCCGTGACCGGGAAGTGCCCGTGCCACCGGTAGATCCCCGGCTCGGCGTGGTGCGCCAGGAGTCCGGCCAGTCCGCTCATGGAGAGATCCTCTCGAAGCTTCGGTAGTGGTCGTCGGTCCAGTACAGCTCTCCCCCGGAGCCCTCGATGATCCGGCGGGCGCCGCGGTCGCTCGCACCCGGGGTGGGCACGGTGTACTCGTGGTAATAGCCCGAGGACTCGGCCGGGAGCAACCCCTCACGGTTCTCGAACACCACGCCGTCGCGGTCGTAGGGGAACGGCCCGCCCGCCCGGATCAGCGCGACGGTGTGGGCCGCCTCGGGCGGCAGCTCGGAGAGCGCGACCTGGGGCAGGTCGACGGGGTCGGCCTCGCCCTCGCGGCCGCCCCCGGAGAAGCCGCCACCCTCGTTGAGCGCCCAGGTGAGGATCGCGACGGCGAGGACGGCGACCAGGCCGATCCACAGCCGGCCGCGGGCCGGCAACGGGTCAGAGGCCCATGGCCTGCGCACGCCGCTTGACCTCCGAGCCGCGGTTCTCACGCAGGGCGTCGATCGGGCGGCCCGGCAGGTCGGCGTCGGTGAACAGCCAGGCGATGCACTCCCGGTCGTCGTACCCGCCGTCGTGCAGGACCGTCAGCAGCCCGGGCAGGCCCTTCACGACGAGGCCTTCGTCGTCGAGGAACGCAGCGGGGACGCACGGCCGGGTGCCGGGAGACGGTACGGCGGCGGCCAGCTCGTGCACCTTGATCATGGTGCGGACCTTGGCCTGGGTGACCCCGAGCCGGTGCGCGGCACCGTCCCAGTCGAGCCACTCGTCGACCAGCTGTGAGAGATCGGCATCGGCCAGCGACGTCATGGTCCAACTCTGGCACGTGGCCTCGACGAGCTCGACCGACGGGTCGGCTCGGCGACAAGCTCGACCGACGGCGGCGACCAGAGCGGCGTACGGCGCGCCGGTGGCCGGTGAATCGGGTCTCGGCGAGCCGGTCCGTAGGATGGGCGGACCCGATCACTTCCCCGACCGGGCCTACGGAGGGTCGACGTGGAGACAGACACGCGCGCGCACGCGGGCGGCGCCACGGTCACCGACCCCGTGACCGGGCATCTCCTGGACGGCCGCTACCGGATCGGGCCGCGGATCGCCCGCGGCGGGATGGCCAGCGTCTACGAGGCCCTCGACACCCGGCTCGACCGCACCTGCGCGGTCAAGGTCATGCACTCGGGGCTCGGGGACGACACGGCGTTCGCCGACCGGTTCAAGCGTGAGGCCCGCGCGGCCGCCCGGCTCAACCACCCGAACGTCGTCAACGTCTTCGACCAGGGCGACGACCCGGCGATCGACGGCGGCACGCTGTACCTGGTCATGGAGCTCGTCCGCGGCCACACCCTGCGCGACGTGATCCGCGACGAGGCGCCGATGCAGCCGGCCAAGGCGCTGGCGTACATGGAGCCGATCGTCTCCGCCCTCGCGGCCGCCCACCGGTCCGGCCTGATCCACCGCGACATCAAGCCCGAGAACGTCCTGATCGCCGACGAGCAGGCCGGCGCCCGGGTCAAGGTCGCCGACTTCGGCCTCGCCAAGGCGGTCAGCGCCGACACCCAGCACACCGCGACCGGCGGCGTCATCATCGGCACCGTCTCCTACCTCGCTCCCGAGCTCGTGGTCGACGGCAGCTGTGACGCGCGCGCCGACGTGTACGCCGCCGGCGTGGTCCTCTACGAGCTGCTGACCGGGGAGAAGCCGCACGCCGGCGAGTCTCCGATCGCGATCGCCTACAAGCACGTCCACGAGGACGTCCCGCCCCCGTCGCGCCTCGCACCCGGCGTCCCGGCGTACGTCGACGCACTGGTCGCCCGGGCCACCGCCCGCGACCGCGACCAGCGGCCCGCCGACGCCGGCGTCCTGCTCCACCAGCTCCACCGCGTCTCGCAGGCCCTGGCGGGCGGCGTGTGGGACGACGAGGAGCTCACCGCCGACCTCGCGCCACCACCGCACACGGTTGAGCCGGCCGGGCCGATCGGGCACGTCGAGCCGACCCAGGCCTTCACCGAGGACACGAACGCCTTCGAGATCCTGCCCGTCGCTCCGCAGGTCGTCGAGCCGGCGCCCGCGACCGAGCCGCTGGCGGCGCGGCCGCGCCCGGTCCTCCAGCCGCAACCCCTCGCCGTACCCCCGCACGGGCCGCCGCCGCGGGCCACCACCTCCCGACGCCCGCGGCGCTCGCGTCGTGGACCGGTCCTGCTGGTGCTGGCCCTGGC
The DNA here is from genome assembly GCA_025937085.1 of Nocardioides sp. Lineage (GTDB taxonomy): Bacteria > Actinomycetota > Actinomycetes > Propionibacteriales > Nocardioidaceae > Nocardioides. The sequence goes on along the minus strand of JAICSC010000199.1, from coordinate 1,728 downwards.
GATCGCACTGGCGGTGGGCCTGGGCACCTACTGGTTCGGCTGGGCGCGCTACACCGCGACGCCCGGCGTGATCGGGCTGACCCAGAAGGCCGCCGAGGCCAGGCTCGACCGGGCCGGTCTCGACGTGAAGCTCGGCCACCCGACGTACTCCGAGAGCGTCCCGAAGGGACGCGTCCTCGACACCGACCCGGCCCCCGGCTCCCGGGTCCTCGACCACGGCACGGTCACGCTCACGATGTCGCTCGGCAAGGAGCGGTACGCCGTCCCGAAGCTCGCCCGGATGACCGTCGACCAGGCGCAGGACGCCCTGCTGAAGCGGCACCTGGCCTACGGCAGGTCGATCATGCGGTACGACGACTCCGCGCCCAACGGGATGGTCATCGGCAGCGACCCCGCGGCCGGTCGTCGCGAACCGCCTGGATTCCAGGTCGACCTCGTCGTCAGCCGGGGTCCCCGCCCGATCCACATCCGCGACTGGACCGGCAAGAGAGCCGCGCACGCCATCTCGGCGCTCCAGGGCAAGGGCCTGCAGGTCGACGCCAGCGACCAGGAGTACTCCGACACCGTCCCGAAGGGCCACGTCATCTCCCAGGAGCCGGTCGGCCGCGTCCTCCACCGCGGCGACACCGTCTCGCTGACGGTCTCGAAGGGGCCGGAGCTCGTCGCCATCCCCGGCGACCTGCGCTCGATGCCGGTCGACGCCGCGACGCAGCTGCTCGAGGGCCTCGGCTTCCACGTGAAGGTCGAGAACTCCGACATCTACCTCGGGCTCGGCTACGTCGCCTCCTCCGACCCCGGCCCCGGCTCGATGGCGCGCAAGGGCAGCACGGTCGTCCTGAAGATCGTCTGACCGGTCCTGCGCGGTCGCTGACGCGCGGCGTACGCCTCGCCGACGACCGGATAGCGTGCCGTGGTGCCCGAGTCCCGCCGGTTGACGCTGCTCGCGACGGCGGCCCTGCTGGCGGTCACGGCGTGCTGGGGCTCGACGTTCTTCCTGATCCACGACCTGCTCGAGCGCGTCCCGACCCTGGACTTCCTCGCGGTCCGGTTCGCGATCGCCAGCGTCACCCTGGTCCTGCTGGCGCCCAAGGCACTGGGCCGGCTCACCAGCGACTCCCGGCGCCAGGCCGTCGTACTCGGGTGCCTGTACGGCGTCGCCCAGATCCTGCAGACCGCCGGCCTCGCCAAGACCCCGGCCAGCATCTCCGGGTTCATCACCGGGATGTACGTCGTCGCCACGCCGATCTTCGCCGCCCTGATCCTGCGGTCACGGATCGGCGTACTCACCTGGCTGGCTGTCGTGCTCGCGATGGCCGGCCTGGGCGTGCTCACGCTCAGCGGTCTCTCGATCGGGTACGGCGAGGCGCTGATCTTCGTCGCCGCGATGTTCTACGCCCTGCACATCGTCGGCCTGGGCGCCTGGTCGGACTCCCGACAGGCGCTGGGGATGGCGATCGTGCAGATCATCGTGATCACCGTGATCTGCCTGGTCTGCACGGCCCCCAACGGCATCGTCCTGCCGGACCGCGCGGGTGACTGGGTGAGCGTCGTCTACATGGCGGTCTTCGCCGGTGCGGGAGCGATGATCGGCCAGACCTGGGCGCAGGCGCACCTGCCCCCGACGCGAGCCGCGATCATCATGAGCATGGAGCCGGTCTTCGCGGCCCTGTTCGCGGTGCTGTTCGGCGGGGAGAGCGCCACGGTGCGGATGATCTTCGGTGGCCTGCT
>JAICSC010000019.1 GCA_025937085.1 Nocardioides sp. | reverse complement strand
CGTGACCTATGCGTGCGGTTCTGTATGACGTCCTGGCAGGGTCGGTGACGCAGTGGCCCCCGGCAAGCTACGCGCAGCTGCTCGCGGTCTCGCCGACCAGCTCTGTCTGATCGGGCCGGGCTGGCCTGCCGCCGCGGTTCACGAGGTAGGAACCGGTGACGACCAGAGCGAACCCGATCACGGTCCAGACCGTGACCGGCTCGTCCAGCACGAGCGCGCCGGCGACGACCGCAACGGCCGGGTTGAGATAGGTGATCGTGGTCGCGCGCACCGGGCCCACCTCGTTGACCAGGGCGAAGAGCAGCATGAATGCGGCTGCGGTGCAGACCGCAGCCAAGGTGACCACCGACCAGATCACCTTGCCCGAGGGCAGTGATCCCGGGACACCGTCGCTCACGAGCACGATCGGGAGGTAGGCCAGCGCCGTGAGCGTCAGCGCGGTGGCCATGATCCCGATCCCGGGCAGCCCCTCGAGGGCGCGGCTGAGGATGGCCGGCCCGGCGGCGTACCCGACGACGACGACGCCGACCTCACCCACGGCGCCCAGGTCCGAACCCCCGACGTCCAGACCGACCAGGGCCGTGACGCCGACGATCCCGAGCGCCAGGCCAGCCCACGCGGCCGGGGTGAGGCGCTCGGCGCGGCCGGTCGCGAACGCGATCGCCAGACCGGCCAGCGGGACCGCAGCGATCAGCAGTCCCGTGGTCGAGCTGGGCAGCCGCGTCTCCGCGCTGCCGAGCAGCACCCACGGAACGGCGATCTCGACAGCCGCGAACACCAGCAACCAGTGCCAGCGCGGCAGCAGCGGGCGTACGGCGCCCCGGGCCAGGGCGATCGGCATCAGGATCAGGGCAGCCAGGCCGGTGCGGGCGAGCACCAGCTGCGCCGGCGAGATCTCGTCGACGGAGACCTTGATCAGCAGGTACGGGATGCCCCATGCCACACCCAGGGCGAGGAACAGCGCGGCGGCACGACGGCTCACGGGGCCATCCTGCCCGACCGGACCGACGGGTCAGCGCAGCTGGTCCTCGAGGTACGCCGGCCGGCCGGCGTAGGTGCCGACCGCGATCAGCGGCAGGACGAGAGCGAGGAGCAGCCACAACGGGATCGTCCAGCTGTGGGTGGCGCCGTAGATCGTGCCTACCAGGAAGGGACCCAGCGCCGACAACAGGTAGCCCAGCGACTGGGTGAAGCCCGAGAGCGCGGCCGTGCCGTCGGCGGTGTGGCTGCGCAGGCCGATCAGGGTGAGCACGAGGGGGAAGATGCAGCAGCCGACCCCGATCAGCACCGCGGCGGGGATCGCGAGGCTGTGCGCGTCGACCAGGAGCATCGAGTACCCGACCAGGTAGCACATCAGCACGCCGAGGATCAGGCCGACCTGGTTGTCGAGCCGCGCACACAGGGCCGGGAGCCAGAGGGAGAGCGGGATGCTGACGGCGGCGACGATGCCCACCAGCAGCCCGGCGTGCTCGGCGCTGTAGCCGTGGTCGCGCCAGAGCTGCGCGAACCAGCCGAAGATCGAGTAGGCCTGCAGCGACTGGAGCCCGAACAGCGCCGCCATCGCCCAGCCGATCCGGGTCCGGGCCACCTCCGCGAACGAGATGCTCCGGCGGTCGCGGTCCAGGTGCCGGTCGTGGGTGGAGAGCGCCACCCACGGGATCAGTGCGAGGAGGCCGGTCAGCGCCCACACCCCGAGTCCGCCGCGCCAGCTCCCGGTGGCGCGGGAGACCGGGACCGTGAGCAGGAACGCCGAGGTGAGCCCGGTCGCGAGCGCGGTGGTGTAGATCGCGGTGGCCCACCCGATCCGGTCCGGGAAATGGAGCTTGACCAGGGACGGCAGCAGCACGTTGGCGGTGGCCATCCCCGAGAGGGCCAGGGCCGAGAGCGCCAGGAAGGCGATGTCGTCGTGCACACCGGCGCGACTCGCGAGCCCGAGGACGACGGCGACCAACCCCGCCGCCGCCGTGCGGTGCAGCCCCACGACGCGGGCGAAGGTCGGAGCGAGGGCTCCGAACACCGCGAACGCGAGGACGGGGAGCGAGGTGAGCAGGCCGGCCTCCGGGCCCGAGAGTCCCAGCCCGTCGCGGACCTCGGCGAGCACCGGGCCCACGCTGACCGCCGCCGGTCGCAGGTTGAAGGAGAGGACCACCAGTCCGACCAGCACCAGCGCGGTACGACGGGCTGCGGACACCGCCGGATCCTCGCACCGGGCCGGGGCGGCCGTCACATCCGCGTCGGCGCTCGGAGGCCGGTCGGGCTCTGTCGGCGGTCTCCGGCAGGATGACGGCGTGGCCGAGGCGAAGCGACACATCGACGACGACGAACGCCGAGCCCGCCTCGGCGTACGCCACGCCCTTGCGGAGCCGGTGGCCGACACGCTCGCCGCCACGCGAGCGATGACCTGTCTGCACGCGACCGAGCCTGCGTCGGTCCATCTCGCCGCCTGGGCCAGGTCCGGCGCGGGTCGCGAGGAGGTCGACCGGGCGTTGTACGTCGACCGCTCGGTCGTCAAGCAGCTGGCGATGCGGCGTACCGTCTTCGCCTTCCCGCGTGAGCTCCTGCCCGCCGTGTGGGGGAGCGCCAGCGCCCGGGTCGCGGGACAGCAGGTCCGGCGGATGGCCAAGGAGATGCAGTCCGCCGGGATCGCGACGGACGGCGACGCCTGGGCCCGCGAGCACCTCGACCTGGTCCGCCGGCTGATCGAGGAGGACGGACCGCTCACCACCGCGCAGGTCCGGCTGGCCCTGCCGACGCTCGACGCGCGGGTGACGCGAGGACGCGGCCAGTACCAAGCGGACGTCGCCGTCGCGTCCTCCGTCATCGTCACGCTGGCGGCGTCCGGCGACATCGTCCGCGGCGAGAACGACGGCGCTTGGAAGGTCTCGCGCCCGCGCTGGACGGCCACCGGGAGCTGGCTGGGAGAGGAGCCCGAGCGACTCTCCGAGCACGAGGGGTACGCCGAGCTGGTCGCGGCCTGGCTTCGGTCCTTCGGCCCAGGCACCGAGGCAGACCTGGTCTGGTGGCTCGGCGCCACCAAGTCCGCCGTCCGCCGCGCCCTCGACCACGTCGGCGCGGTCGCGGTGTCCCTCGACGGCGGCGCCACCGGCTGGGTGATGCCCGATGACCTCGACCCGGTGGCCGACCCAGCCTCCTGGGCGGCCCTGCTGCCCTCACTCGACCCTACGACCATGGGCTGGAAGGAGCGCGACTTCACTCTCGGCCCGCACGGCGGCCCGCTGGCCGGCAGGGTCTTCGACCGCAACGGGAACGGCGGCCCGACCGCCTGGTGGAACGGCCGCATCGTCGGCGTCTGGTTCCAGCGCGACGACGGCAGCGTCTCCGTCGTGCTCGCCGAGGACGTCCCCCGCGCGGCGCGCCGTGCCCTGGACGCGAAGGCTGTGGAGCTCACCTCCTGGCTGGACGGTGAGGTGGTCCGCTCGATCTACCTCTCACCGCTGGCCCGCGAGCACCTCGCATCGGCCGGCGCGGACGCCCTAACCTGACCGGGTGCGAGACCAGCCCGAGCAGCAGGCCCCGCCGGTGCAGCGGTTGCGCGTCCGCTACGCCAAGCGAGGTCGCCTCAGGTTCACCAGCCACCGCGACTTCAGCCGAGCGTTCGAGCGGGCGCTGGTGCGGGCACGGATCCCGATGGCGTACTCCTCGGGCTTCAACCCCCACCCGCGCATCTCGTACGCCGGTGCCTCTCCGACCGGAGCGGCGAGCGAGGCGGAGTACCTCGAGATCGGCCTGGCCGAGACCGTCGATCCGACCCGGCTCGCCCAGGACCTCGACGATGCCCTGCCCACTGGCCTGGACGTGCTCGAGGTGGTCGAGGCCAGGTCCGGCAGCCTGGCCGACCGCCTGGAGGCGAGCCGGTGGCAGATCGACCTGGACGACACCGCACCGGACGTGGCCGCCGCCACGGTCGAGGCGTTCCTCGCGCGCGAGTCGGTGAGCGTGGAACGGATGACCAAGAAGGGGCTGCGCACCTTCGACAGCCGCGCCGCGGTGGTGGCTGCGGACGTCGCGGCGCACGACGGCGGATCCCGGCTGACTGTCCTGCTGCGGCACACCGAACCCGTCGTCCGTCCCGACGACGTGCTGACGGCGCTGCGCCAGGTGGGTGGTCTTGCGGAGGCGGGTACGCCGTCGGTCACCCGGCTCGAGCAGGGTCCGCTGGACGCCGCGACCGGGGCGATCGGCAACCCTCTGTCCATGTGACGTTGCCGGGTTCCGATGCCGGGTGTGCGATACTCGAGGTGATCGGTCCAGCGGCGTGCTGCTGCGAGCGATCCGACGACGTTCTCGCTGGTCCGCACCCTCCAGGTGGGGCCCAGCACGCTGAGTCCAGGTCGTCACCCGACCGCGACGCGGCAATGCCCGGCGACCGCGGTCGGTGACAACCAGGGTGACTGTGACGCACCTGCGGAGGGTGTCGCCGGCCACAAGAAGGCACACGAAGGCTTTGCGCCGTCGGCCCTGTCCACGCGGGTCGCCGGCGTCGGACACGTCCGGGGCTGCACGCAGCGTCCGGGCCGAGGAGCGACATGCTCGACGATCATGCGGACGGATCCACGACCCCTGCCGTACCGGTGAAGAAGGCCCCCCGGAAGCGGACCACGAAGAAGACCGCCACCGACGACTCGGCCACACGCGACGCCTCCGGCGACGCGGAGAGCGTCGCCTCGCCGCGGAAGCCCGCCCGCAAGCGGACCACCAAGAAGGCCGCGGCGGCCCCTCCCGCCCCTGACAACTCAGGCGACTCAGGCGACTCGAGCGACTCAGGGGAGTCGGGCGGCTCAGGGGACGCCGGGGCGCAGCCGAGGAAGGCCACCCGCAAGACCACCAAGACCGCCAAGACCGCGAAGGCGGCCGCTGAGGACACAGCCGACGCAGGCGAGACGGCCGACACAGCCGAGCGGCCCTCGGTCGCGGCGGTGTTCCAACCACCCGAGCCCACCGCCCGCCCTGCCCGGCGTACGACGAAGAAGGTCGCCGAGAGCGGCGACGAGACGGAGGCGGCCGCCGAGGCGGGCGAGCCCGCCGAGGGCGGCGAGACCGACGAGACGCCTGCCCGCCGCAAGCGCCGCCGCGGCGGCAGGCGCCGCCGCAAGTCGGGTGGCGAGGGCGCCGAGACCGCGGCCGATCCGGCCGACGCGGACAGCGAGTCCACCGGCGACGCGACCTCGGCGAGCGAGACGGTCGAGGGCGAGTCGCCCTCGTCACGTCGTCGTCGGCGGCGTCGCCGCGCGGGCGAGTCGGACGGCGACTCGTCCGACGACCCCGCCAACACCGTCACCAAGGTGCGCAGCGGCCGCAGTGCCGCCGACGAGATCACCGCCGTCACCGGCTCGACGCGGCTCGAGGCCAAGAAGCAGCGCCGCCGCGAGGGACGCGAAGCCGGCCGCCGGCGTGCGCCGATCGTCAGCGAGGCCGAGTTCCTGGCGCGTCGTGAGTCCGTGAACCGGGTCATGGTCGTCCGCCAGCAGGATGACGTCACCCAGATCGGGGTGCTCGAGGACAACGTCCTCGTCGAGCACTACGTCGCCCGAGAGTCGCAGACCTCGCTGATCGGCAACGTCTATCTCGGCCGGGTGCAGAACGTGCTGCCCTCCATGGAGGCGGCGTTCATCGACATCGGCAAGGGCCGCAACGCGGTGCTGTACGCCGGCGAGGTCAACTGGTCGGCGTTGGGTCACAAGGACGGCCAGCCCCGCAAGATCGAGTCGGTCCTGTCGTCGGGTCAGCTGGTGCTCGTGCAGGTCACCAAGGACCCGATCGGTCACAAGGGTGCCCGGCTGACCAGTCAGATCAGCCTGGCCGGACGGTTCCTGGTGTACGTGCCCGACGGCACCACCAGCGGCATCTCCCGCAAGCTCCCCGACACCGAGCGCAACAGGCTCAAGAGCCTGCTGAAGGAGATCGTGCCCGAGTCGGCCGGCGTGATCGTCCGCACCGCCGCGGAGGGTGCTGCGGAGGACGAGCTGACCCGCGACGTCGAGCGGCTGAAGGCGCGCTGGGAGGACATCGAGAAGAAGGCGGCCCAGAAGGGCGCCGGCGCGTCTCTTCTCTACGGCGAGCCCGACCTCACCCTCAAGGTGGTCCGCGATCTGTTCACCGAGGACTTCGCCAAGCTCGTCATCGAGGGTGACGACGCGTGGGAGACCGTCCAGTCGTACGTCGCGCACGTGGCGCCCGACCTCGAGGAACGGCTGGAGCGCTACGAGCCGAAGAAGGACCAGGACGTCTTCGCGGCGTACCGCATCGACGAGCAGATCAAGAAGGGTCTGGACCGCAAGGTCTGGCTGCCCTCCGGAGGCTCGTTGATCATCGACCGCACGGAGGCGATGACCGTCGTCGACGTGAACACCGGGAAGTTCACCGGATCCGGCGGCAACCTCGAGGAGACCGTCACCAAGAACAACCTGGAGGCCGCCGAGGAGATCGTCCGACAGCTCCGACTGCGCGACATCGGCGGCATCATCGTCGTCGACTTCATCGACATGGTGCTCGAGTCCAACCGCGACCTCGTGCTGCGCCGTCTCGTGGAGTGCCTGGGCCGGGACCGCACTCGTCACCAGGTAGCCGAGGTCACCTCGCTCGGTCTGGTGCAGATGACCCGGAAGCGCATCGGCACCGGACTGCTCGAGTCGTTCTCCCACGACTGCCCGACCTGCCACGGTCGGGGCGTCGTGATCGAGGACGCCCCGGTCGAGCCGAAGAGCTCCGAGGAGGAGCCGCGCCGCAACCGGCGCAACCGGAGCCGCGGACGCTCCCAGGAGAACGACGCGCCCGAGCCGCCGAAGCCGCCCTCGCCCAAGGACATCGCCGCGATGGCGCGACACCACGAGGAGCCGGCCGAGGACGAGGACCAGGACGAGGACCAGGACGAGAGCCAGGTGGAGGGGCCTGCGGAGGGTCCGGACGACGGGCAGGCCGAGCTCGTCGAGTCGTGGGTCGACGACACCGCGGAGGACGCGTTGGAGGACGACGCGGCCGAGGTCGCGGCGGCCGAGCCCGGGTCAGCGCTCGAGACGATCCACGAGCCGGTCTCCGAGCCGGCTCCACCGGCGGAGCCGGAGAGACCGCGAGTCGTGACCCGTACCCGCCGCCGCTCGGCGAGCCGTCCGGCCGGTCCGCCGGCAGCCGCGTCAGGTGACGCGTCGGCCGACGGCACAGCTGCCGGGCACGCGGAGGAGTCCGTTGAGCCCTCCGCTGACGGAAAGCCGGCCCTGCACGTGCCGGTCAAGCGGAAGGGCGCGCGCAAGCGATGACTCTCCCCGGTCGCCCTGGTCGGGTCAGGGGCGCCGGTAGGGCTTCTGGAACAGCAGGTGGACGTGGCCGTTCCGGCAGCCGATGGTGGGATGCACGACGTACTGCGACCGCGTGGCGTTGGGGACGTACACCCGGAACCCGTCGACGTGCGTCGGGCGGCAGCGGTGCCGCGGGTAGTTCTGGGCGTTGACCTCGTCGAGGGGGCTCCGCAACCTGGCTCCAGCCTGGAGCACGAACGTCCGCACGGCCGCGCGGTTGCGGCGTACGGCGGCGTGCCCGATCTGCGTGCCGTTCCCGTCGCCGACGTAGGAGACACCCCCGTAGCCGCCGGTGTGGCAGGCATGACCGGAGGTGTTGCGCAGCACGATCCAGCCGTAGGAGTGTCCGGCCCCGGAGTCCGAGTGGTGGTACGACGCGGTCAGGTCCGCGTTGGTGCAGGCCGGTGTCGACGCGGCGGCGAGCGACGCAGGGGCGAGAAGCCCCCCGGTCGCGAGCGCGAGGCCGGCGGCGGTCGTGAGCAGGCGGGTGGGTGTGCGCATGGCGTACCTCGGGTCTGGGTCGTGACGACGGCTTTCGTCGATACGTCCCTGGGATGCCGGGAACGGCCCCGTTGGTTGCATGCGGTGTGGGCAACCAGTGGTGGCATCGGCCGTGCGATCGCGAATTGCTGTGCCTGTGGCGCACGCCGTACCATGGATCCTCGGTGCCCGCTCGCCCTGTGCCAGGCCTACGACAGGCCTATGACAGGGAGGTGCGGTGCCCTTTCTGCTCGCCACTCGTCCCGGGCGCCCTGCGGTGGCCCACGAGGTCGGGCGGGCGGACCAGAAAGCTCTCAGACAACGAAGGAGACCGCGGTGTACGCGATCGTGCGCGCCGGCAGCCGGCAGCAGAAGGTTGCCGTCGGTGACGTCATCGAGATCGACAAGACCGATGCGGCCGTCGGTGACACGCTCACGCTGCCCGTGGTGATGACGGTCGACGGTGACAAGGTCACCGCCACCGGGCTCGACAAGGCGGGCGTGACCGTCGAGGTGCTCGGCGCCACCAAGGGTCCGAAGATCGTGATCCAGAAGTTCAAGAACAAGACCGGGTACAAGAAGCGCCAGGGCCACCGGCAGAAGTACACCCAGGTCAAGGTCACCGAGATCTCGGCCTGATCGCCCGCGAGCACAGACTTCCAGACAGGACTGAACCCATGGCACACAAGAAGGGCGCGGCCTCGACCAAGAACGGCCGCGACTCCAACTCCCAGCGCCTCGGCGTCAAGCGCTTCGGCGGCCAGCTCGTCAACGCCGGCGAGATCATCGTCCGCCAGCGCGGCACGCACTTCCACCCGGGCGAGGGCGTGGGCCGCGGCGGCGACGACACCCTGTTCGCGCTGGTCCACGGCAACGTCCAGTTCGGCAAGAAGCGCGGACGTCGGGTCGTGAACATCGTGCCTGTGGGCGAGTAACGCCCGACCGACCACCGAACGAAGGGCGTCCCCGCGTGGGCCGCCCTTCGGTCGTTCCAGGAGCAGTGATGGCACTCCCGACCTTCGTCGACCGGGTGACGCTGCACGTCGCCGCCGGTCGGGGCGGCAACGGTGTGGCCTCGGTCCACCGGGAGAAGTTCAAGCCGCTCGGCGGGCCCGACGGAGGCAACGGTGGCCCCGGCGGCTCGGTGATCCTGCGCGTGGACGCCGCGGTCACCACGCTCTTGGACTACCACCACAGTCCGCGGCGCCGTGCCGAGCCCGGCGGCCATGGTGCCGGCAGCCACCGCAACGGGGCCCACGGCGCCGATCTCGTGCTGCCGGTGCCCGACGGCACCGTCGTCAGCAGCGCGAACGGCGACCTGCTCGCCGACCTCATCGGCCCGGGCACCGAGCTGGTGGTGGCACAGGGCGGCCGCGGCGGCCTGGGCAACGCCGCTCTGGCCAGCGCCAAGCGCAAGGCACCCGGGTTCGCGTTGCTCGGGGAGCCCGGAGAGGAGCTCGAGATCGCCCTCGAGCTCAAGGTCGTCGCGGACGTCGGGCTGGTCGGCTACCCCAGCGCCGGCAAGTCCAGCCTGATCGCCGCCGTCTCCCGGGCCCGGCCCAAGATCGCGGACTACCCGTTCACCACCCTCGTGCCCAACCTGGGCGTCGTCAGCGCCGGGGACACGACGTACACCGTCGCCGACGTGCCGGGCCTGATCGAGGGTGCCAGCGAGGGCCGAGGGCTGGGGCACGAGTTCCTGAGGCACGTCGAGCGCTGTGCCGCGATCGTGCACGTCGTAGACACGGCCACCATCGAGCCGGGTCGCAACCCGGTCGACGACCTGGACGTCATCGAGCAGGAGCTCGCGTCGTACGGCGGGCTGTCCGACCGCCCGCGGCTCGTGGCGCTGAACAAGATCGACGTACCCGACGGCCGGGAGATGGCCGACCTGGTGCGACCCGACCTGGAGGCGCGCGGGCTGCGCGTCTTCGCGGTGAGCGCGGCCTCGGGTGAGGGGCTGCGGGAGCTGACGTTCGCGATGGCCGAGATCGTGCAGGCGGCCCGGGCGGAGCGCCCCGCGACGCCCCGCGAGCGGATCGTGATCCGACCGCCGTCGGCCGACGGCGAGGACGAGTTCACGGTCAAGGAGACAGCAGACCCGTCGACAGACTCGGGACAACGCGGGTGGCGCGTCCGCGGTGTGAAGCCCGAGCGGTGGGTACGCCAGACCGACTTCAGCAACGACGAGGCGGTCGGCTTCCTGGCCGACCGGCTGAACCGGCTCGGCGTCGAGGCGCGGCTGGTGCAGCTGGGGGCGGTCGAGGGTGACACGGTCCTGATCGGCCATCCCGACAACTCCGTCGTCTTCGACTTCCGGCCCGGCATCGACGCCGGTGTCGAGATGCTCGGCCGACGCGGTGAGGACCAGCGCTTCGAGGAGTCGCGGCCGGCCGCGCGCCGGCGCCGTGACATCGACGCCGCGATGGCGGTCCGGGCCGAGGGCGAGGCGCGCGCCGACGTCGCCCGCCGGATCGACGCCGACGAGACCGACGAGACCGACGGGTGAGCGCCGTCTCCGCGCGGACCGAGCAGGTCGCCGCGGCACGCCGGGTGGTCGTCAAGGTCGGATCCTCGTCCCTGACCACGACCGAGGGCGGGATCGACCCGGAGCGGGTACGCCGTCTGGTCGCGGTGCTCGCCGGGGCGCGGGCCCGAGGCGTGGACGTCGTGCTGGTCTCGTCCGGAGCGATCGCCGCCGGGTTGTCGCCGCTCCGACTCCCGCGGCGTCCCCGCGCCCTACCGATCCAGCAGGCGGCGGCCTCCGTCGGCCAGGGGCTGCTGGTCCACCGGTACACCGAGGAGCTGGCCCGGCACGGGGTCGTCGCCGGGCAGGTCCTCCTCACCGTGGATGACGTCACGCGCCGCAGCCACTACCGCAACGCCCACCAGACCTTCGCCAAGCTGCTCGAGCTCGGCGTCCTGCCCATCGTCAACGAGAACGACACCGTCGCCACCAGCGAGATCCGGTTCGGGGACAACGACCGGCTCGCGGCGCTCGTCGCGCACCTCGTCCACGCCGACCTGCTGGTCCTGCTCAGCGACGTCGACGGACTGTACGACGGACCGCCGGCCAAGGCGGGCAGCCACCTGGTCGCCGAGGTCGCTCTCGCGGACGACCTGAGCCGGGTCCGGCTCGGCCGAGCCGGCGCTGCCGGGGTCGGCACCGGCGGCATGCGGACCAAGCTCGACGCGGCTCGGATCGCCACCGGCGCCGGCATCCCGGTCGTGCTCGCAGCGGCGGACCGCGCCGGCGAGGCCCTGGCGGGGAGGACCGTCGGCACCTTCTTCCATGCCGCCACCAGGCGTCGGCCGACCCGGCAGCTCTGGCTGGCCCACGCGACCGAGCCCAAGGGCGTCCTGCTCCTCGACGACGGAGCGGTCCGGGCCGTCACCGAGCGCCGCGCGTCGTTGCTCGCGGCGGGCCTGACCGGCTCGACCGGAGCGTTCGCCGCCGGTGACCCGGTGGACCTGGCCGGTCCCGACGGGGTCGCGGTCGCCCGGGGGCTGGTCAACTTCGACGCCGACGAGATCCCTGCGCTGGTCGGCAGGACGTCCGCGGTGCTGCGGCGCGAGCTCGGGGCGGCGTACGAGCGGGAGGTCGTGCACCGCGACGACCTGGTGCTGCTGACGAGGCCGATGTGAAGCCTGTGGTTTGACCGGCGCCCGCTTGGGCAGGATCGGACGCATGACGGCCCGACGACTTCTCGCCCTGGCAGCCTCGCTCAGCATGGCCGGCATGGTCGTGACCACCACCTCCGCGCCGGGCACGGCCCGCACGGTCGACGACCGATGTGTGCAGCAACGCGGTCCGATCCCCGTCCATGCCCTGGCGGCGGCGTCCCGCTCGGGCTGCTCGCTCGTGGGGCGGATCGTCGTCGACGGTCGCGTCTCGGTGGTGGTGCCGCCGTCGGGCATGAGCGTCTCGGGCGACGGCATCGGTGTCCACGGCGACGTCCGCGGCCTCACCGTGGCCAACACCGGGACCACGGTCCGTGCGATCCGCGGCGCGCACGGCACCGCCGGCGGCTGGTACCTGGCACCGATCACCTCGACCACGACAACGAGCACCCTCGGGACCATGACGTCTGGGCGGGCGGGCAGCCCGCCCGCGTGCAAGGACCGGACCTTCCACCTCGAGCACCACAAGTGGAGGTCCGGGCTCCGCTACCGGGTGAACCTGAGCAAGATGCCTCGTCGCTACCACAAGTTGGTCGTCACCAGGCAGATCCAGGTCGCGAACGGCAACATGCGCAAGGGCCGCAACACCTGTGGCAAGCCCCGGCTGCGGACGCCCGCCTCGCACTACCTCGGCCACACCAGCAAGAGGCCCAACATCCGCGCGGCCGGCCCCACCTGTGGCAAGCCGAACACCCGGAACGTCGTCGGCTTCGGCAACCTGCCGGGCGGGCTGCTCGGCTGGACCTGCTTCTGGTACTACAACAGCGGCCGGATCGCCGGAACCGACATCCTGCTCGACACCGGCGCCAACATGACCACCCATCTGCCTCGGAACTGCGCGAACAAGTGGGACTTCGAGGGGGTCGTGACCCACGAGTGGGGCCACGCCTACGGACTGGCGCACACCGGCTCCGGACACGCCCACCTCACCATGCAGCACCTGCTGGCGCCGTGCTCGACGTACGCTCGCACGCTCGGCCTGGGTGACTGGCTGGGGATGAACAAGATGTACGGCCATCGCCGCTGACCCATCGTCGCCGCGCGGGTAGGGTCTCGCGGGTGCGTGAGGCCCTACTCCAGTCCGATGAGGAGCGCGCCGAGACGGCGTACTGGGAGCATCTGTACGGACCCTGGGACCCGTTCGACCTCGACGCGGGTCGCGCCTTCTTCGAGGGCTTCGACCGGCCGTGGTGGCTGGTCGGCGGATGGGCGCTCGAGGCGTTCACGGACGCTCCGCGGGAGCACGAGGACCTCGACGTGTCGATGCTGGCGTGCGACGTGCCTCGGTTCCGTGAGTTCATCGGCGATCGTTGGCACCTCTGGACGATCACCGACGGGAGCCTGCGGCCGCTGACCGACCGCCGGCCCGACCTGCCGGAACCCGACTGCCAGATCTGGGTACGCCGTGACTCCACCTCGCCCTGGCGGCTCGACCTGCCGGTCACGCCCGACGTCGAGGGTCGCTGGCGGAACAAGAAGTTCCCCGAGCACGTCCTCGACGTCGAAGACGCCACCTGGGTGGGTGGGAACGGCTTACGGGCGCTCAACCCCGAGATCGTGCTGTTGTTCAAGGCACGGCTCGACCGGTTGAAGGACCGCCGCGACCGTGATCGCGCGCTGCCGTTGCTGAACGACCGCCAGCGGGTGTGGCTGCGGGAATCGATCGACAAGCTCTTCCCGGGTCATGCGTGGCTCGAGCATCTCTAATTCGGATGCGCTGCGGACAGCGCGCCTCCTACCGTGCTCAGCATGGGTATCGAGGAGTGACCTCAGCCAGGCGCCGACCGGCGGCCTGACGACCGCGGCCCCACAGGCTCCCTGGCACGGAGCGGGGCACGCGGTCAGGACGTCACTCCTGCTCGTCGGAGCCAGCCATGCCCACCACCACCCCGTTCTCGCTGCCGTCCGCGGCCCTCACGCTCGATGCTCTGCAGCCCGTCGGCGCTTCCCACGACGACGTACGCCGCTACTCGCGCGCCCGCCGCAACCTGCTCCCACGCGCCGACCACGTGGCCGCCGTCTGCGGAGGATGGGCCCACGGGGTCGTCCTCCGCAGCGACGCGGTGATCGACCCGGTGATCGACCCGGTGATCGACCCGGTGATCGACCCGGTGATCGACACGGTGCTCTGGTGCCCGGGCCGACGGGCGCATCCCGACCTCGCGGCGACCGCACTCGCGACCGCCGCGCGAGCCACCCGTGCGTTCCGGATCTCGGAGCGCACGTTGGCGCGCATCCAGCCGGACGCGACCGCACCCGCGCTGCTGTCGCTGGTCCGGCTCCCGCAGTGGGACATCGCCGCGCTCCTGACCGACGACGCCCGGCTCGTCCTGGTCGCCGACGGCATCGAGTACGCCGGCAACCTCGGGACGCTGATCCGCACCGTGGACGCCTGCGGCGCCGACGGCCTCGTGCTCACCGGGGCCACTGCCCGGCTGACCCATCCGAAGGTGTTCACCGCAAGCCGGGGCACGGTCCTGACCACCCCGGTGCTGACCTTCGGGTCCGTAGGTGCGGCGCGGTCGGCGCTCGCCGCGGCCGGCTTCACGGCGTACGTCGCGGACCCGGCGGGTGCCATGCCGTACCGCAAGGCTGGGCTCGGTCTGAGCCGGACCGCGGTGGTGGTCGGGTCCGAGGGCGACGGCGTGAGCGAGCAGTGGCGTGAGGGTCTCACCCGGGTCTCGATCCCGATGCGTGGGAGAGCCGACTCACTCAACGTGGCCGTGTCGGCGGCGGTGCTGCTGTTCGAGGCGCGAGCGGCCCTGGACGGGGGGTGAGCCCGGATCCCGGCCGCGACGGCGGGCACGGGTTTCTCCAGGTCAGACTCGGCACCGTACTCTGGATCCGACATGCACGACGCGCCCGCTCCGACGGTCTACCTCGACCACGCCGCGACCACCCCGATGCTCCCGGCCGCCGTCGAGGCGATGACCGCACACCTCGGCGACGTCGGCAACCCCTCTTCGCTCCACGCCAGCGGCCGCGCCGCCCGGCGCATCGTCGAGGAGTCGCGCGAGACCATTGCCCAGGCGCTGAACTGCCGGCCGGGCGAGGTGGTCTTCACCTCCGGCGGCACCGAGTCGGACAACCTCGCCCTCAAGGGCCTCTTCTGGTCGCGGCACGACGTCGATCCGGCCCGGGTGCGAATTCTGGCCTCGTCGGTCGAGCACCACGCCGTCCTCGATGCGCTGCACTGGCTGGCCGAGGAGGAGGCCGCCGAGGTCGAGCTTCTTCCGGTCGACCGCGCCGGGCGCCTCGACGTCGATGCCCTCCGCACCTCGGTCGAGCGCGATCCCGGCTCGGTCGCCGTGGTGTCGGTGATGTGGGCCAACAACGAGGTGGGCGCGATCCAGCCGATCGATGACGTCGTCGCGGTCGCCTCCGCCCACGGCATCCCGGTCCACACCGACGCCGTCCAGGCCGTCGGTGCGGTGCCGGTCGACTTCGCGGCCAGCGGGGTGGACGCACTCACGCTGACCGGGCACAAGCTGGGCGGCCCGTACGGCGTCGGGGCGCTCGTGCTGCGACGCGAGCTGTCGCTGACCCCGCTGCTGCACGGGGGTGGCCAGGAGCGGGACATCCGCAGCGGGACCCTCGACATGCCGGCCATCGCGGGGTTCGCCACGGCCGTCGAGCACGCCGTCAAGGTGCAGCCCGAGTACGCCGAGCGGATGGCGGCGTTGCGCGACTCGCTGGTACGCCGGGTGGTCCGGGCAGTGCCGGACGCCCACCTGCACGGCGACCCGGCGAACCGGCTCCCCGGCAACGCCCACCTCGGCTTCCCCGACTGCGAAGGAGACTCGTTGCTGATGCTGCTCGACGCGCGCGGCATCGAGTGCTCGACGGGTTCGGCCTGCTCGGCCGGCGTACCCCAGCCCTCCCACGTCCTGCTGGCGATGGGTCTCGACGACGAGGGCGCGCGGCACTCGCTGCGGTTCACCCTGGGGCGCACGTCGACGGAGGCCGATGTCGACGCGCTGGTGGAGGCGATCGGTCCGGCCGTCGAACGTGCCCGGGGGGCACGGATCTCATGAAGGTCGTCGCTGCCATGTCCGGCGGCGTCGACTCCGCGGTGGCCGCCGCCCGGGCGCACGAGGCCGGCCACGACGTCACCGGCATCCATCTCGCCCTGTCGCGCAACCCCGCGTCGTACCGCTCGGGCGCCCGCGGCTGCTGCACGATCGAGGACGCCAACGACGCACGGCGCGCGGCGGACGTGATCGGCATCCCGTTCTACGTCTGGGACCTCTCCGAGCGGTTCCACGAGGACGTGGTCGAGGACTTCATGGACGAGTACGCCGTCGGCCGGACGCCCAACCCGTGCCTGCGGTGCAACGAGAAGATCAAGTTCGCCGCGGTGCTCGACCGGGCGCTGGCGCTCGGGTTCGACGCCGTCGCGACCGGCCACTACGCCCGGGTGCGCACCGGCGCGGACGGAGCCTCGGAGCTCCACCGGGCGGTCGACGGCGGCAAGGACCAGTCGTACGTCCTCGGCGTGCTCACCCAGCACCAGCTGGCCCACTCCATGTTCCCGCTCGGCGACACCGCGAAGCCGCAGGTGCGCCAGGAAGCCGCTGCCCGCGGACTGCTGGTGGCGGACAAGCCCGACTCCCACGACATCTGCTTCGTCGCCGACGGTGACAACGCGGGCTGGCTGCGGGAGAAGCTCCCGGAAAGAGTGGGGAGCGAGCGCGCGCACAGGTTCTCGGGCGCGATCGTGGACGCCGTGTCGGGGGAGGAGCTCGGCCGTCACGACGGGACGTTCGGCTTCACGATCGGCCAGCGGAAGGGGCTGCGGCTGGGAAACCCGGCGCCCGACGGCCGGCCGCGCTATGTGCTCGACATCGAGCCGGTGTCCGGCACAGTCACGGTCGGGCCACGCGAGGCGCTGACCGTCGACCGGATCATCGCCGACCGGCCTCGGTGGTGCGGCTCCTCGCCGACCGAGCCGATCGAGGGCATCGTCCAGCTCCGCGCGCACGGCGCCGAGCACCGCGCGCGCATCGTGGTCTGCGGCGACCGCGTGCACGTCGAGCTGCGCGATCCCGCCCAGGGCATCGCCCCCGGCCAGGCTGCGGTGATCTACGACGGCACCCGCGTCGTCGGGTCTGCCACCATCGTCTCGACCGAACGCGTGGGTCCTGCGGCGTGACGGTCGCCAGCGGCGTCGGCTCGTGGCCCGGCACGGACGCCGAGGAGTACGCCGAGGCGGTGCGGGTCGTGCTCGGTGAGGTCCCCGACCTGCCCTACGTGCCTGAGCTCCCGGGCCGCGGAGCGGCGGCGGCGATGACCGGCCGGACCCTGGCCATGATCGGCGACCTCGGGTTCGACCTTCAGCCGGCAGGCTGGCGGCTGACGGACGCCTCTGGCGTGGACCACCGCCGGGCCCGTTCGCTGCTGGCGCAGGACCTCGACCGGCTCGAGGAGCAGACCCAGGACTTCCGCGGCGTGCTCAAGGTCCAGCTCGCCGGACCGTGGACCCTCGCCGCGACCGTCGAGAGGCCGCGCGGGGACAAGGTCCTCGCCGACCACGGTGCGCGTCGTGAGCTCGCCCAGGCGCTCGCGGAAGGTGCCGCGGCGCACCTCGACGACGTACGCCGGCGGGTCGATGCCGAGCACATCGCGGTGCAGGTCGACGAGCCGGCCCTCGCGTCCGTGCTGGCGGGGGCGATCCCCACCGCCTCGGGCTTCGGCAGGCATCGAGCCGTCCACCCGCCGGAGGCATCGGAAGCGCTCAGGTGGGTGCTCGAGCGCGCGGGCGCCGAGCCGTGGGTGCACTCGTGCGCCGCGCAGACGCCTTGGACGATGCTCCGCGACGCGGGTGCACGCGGGCTGAGCGGTGACCTGTCGGTGCTCACCGCCGACGACCTGGACGCGTTCGCCGCGGCGCTCGAGGCGGGGGAGCGGGTCGCGCTGGGCGTCGTGCCGGCGACCGACCCCGAGACCGTGCCGTCGGAGACGGCGCTGACCGAGCGCGTGCTGCGCGTCCTCGACGTCCTGGGGCTCGACCCCGACGCGGTGTCCGATCGGCTGGTGGTCACCCCGGCCTGCGGGCTCGCCGGAGCTTCGCCGGAGTGGGCGCGAAGCGCCACGCGGCTGTGCCGTGAGGTGGCGCGCAACCTGTCAGCCGGGACCGGGACTGAGGAACGGTGACGGGCATGACCACGCGCCCGACGCTGCACGGCACGTTCGGCATGGTGTCCTCCACCCATTGGCTGGCCTCCCAGTCGGCGATGGCCGAGCTCGAGGCCGGCGGCAACGCCTTCGACGCGGCGGTCGCCGGTGCGTTCGTGCTGCATGTGGTGGAGCCCCACCTGAACGGCCCCGGCGGTGAGGTGCCGGCCGTGTTCACGACCGCCACCGACCCGACGCCGACCGTGCTCTGCGGCCAGGGGGTGGCTCCGGCCGGCGCCACCTCGGCGTACTTCCGCGGTCTCGGCCTCGACCTCGTCCCGGGGTCCGGGCCGCTGGCCGCCACCGTGCCGGGTGCCGTCGATGCGTGGCTGATGCTCGGGCAGGACCACGGCACGCGATCGCTGCGCGACGTCCTCTCCTACGCGACCGGGTACGCCCGGCACGGCCACCCGCTGCTCCCGCGGGCGGCCGCGACCGTCGCCACGATGGAGCAGCTGTTCAGCGAGCAGTGGCCGACGTCCGCGGCTCGCTGGATCCCGCACGGTCGGCTGCCGCGACCCTGGGAGCTGGTGACGAACCCGGCGTACGCCGACGTGCTCGACCGGCTCGTGGCCACCGGCGAGGCGGCGAGCTCGGCGCGCGAGACGCAGTACGCCGTCGCCCGGCGCGCTTGGCGCGAGGGCTTCGTCGCGGAGGCGGTCGACGCCTTCTGCCGGTTGCCGTTCCAGGACTCCAGCGGCGAGGCCCATTGCGGGGTGCTGACCGGCGCGGACCTGGCGGCATGGAACGCGTCGTACGAGCGCCCGGTCACGTATCGCTTCCGGGACTTCGAGATCGCCAAGACCGACCTCTGGGGCCAGGGCCCCGTGCTGCTCCAGTCGCTGGCGATGCTCGACCGGCTCCCCGGCGCCTCGCTCGACCCGTCCTCCATCGAGGGTGCGCACGTGACGACGGAGGCTCTCAAGCTGGCCTTCGCCGACCGCGAGGCGTGGTACGGCGATGGCAGCCCGGTCTCGGCCGCCGACCTGCTCGACCCGGCGTACGTCGAGGCGCGGCTCGCCCTGGTCGGAGACGCCGCGTCGACCGACCTCCGACCTGGTGCGCCGGGTGGGCGGACGCCACGCCTGTCCCGGCACGTCCTGCACGAGTCCGAGGCCCCGGAGGCGGTAGGGCTCGGCGAGCCGACGGTGTCGTGGACCGGTGAGACCAAGGGCGACACCTGTCACATCGACGTCGTCGACCGCTGGGGCAACCTGATCTCGGCCACCCCGAGCGGCGGCTGGCTGCAGAGCTCACCGACCGTGCCGGAGCTGGGCTTCTGCCTGGGCACCCGGATGCAGATGTTCTGGCTCGACGACGGGCTGCCGTCGTCGCTGGTGCCCGGTCACCGACCGCGGACGACGCTGTCCCCGACCCTGGTGCTGCGCGACGGCGCCCCCGTGTACGCCGTGGGGACGCCCGGTGGTGACCAGCAGGACCAGTGGCAGCTGGTGTTCCTGCTCCGCCTCCTCGTGCTGGGCCAGGAGCTGCAGGAGGCGATCGACGCGCCGATGTTCCACACCACCTCGCTGCCGAGCTCGTTCTACCCGCGGGAGATGACGCCTGGGGGGCTGGTGGCCGAGGACCGGTTGGGCGACGACGTGATCGAGGCCCTGGCCGGCCGCGGCCACCGGATCACCCGCGCGGGACCGTGGACGCTGGGCCGGCTGTGCGCGGTCTCTCGCGACCCGGAGACCGGGCTGCTCGGCGCCGGCGCCAACCCGCGGGGCAGCCAGGGGTACGCCTGCGGTCGGTGACCGCCCGGCGTACGGTCCGTGCAACCTCCCGGGGATGCCACCTCGTTCGAGGGGGTGACCGGAAGGACGGCGATGGCGCGACGGGATGCGGGGGAGTTCACCTCCATCGTGCTGGGCAGTCAGCCCGCGCTGCGCCGTACGGCGTTCCTGATGTGCGGCGACTGGACGCTGGCCAGCGACTTCGTGCAGGAGGCGTTCATCCGGGTGTACCGGCACTGGCCGCGGCTGCGGGGTGACGCCGAGGCCAGGTCGTACGCCCGCAAGGCGGTCATCAGCGTGGTGATCGACGCCAAGCGACGTCGGTCGAGCACCGAGGTCCCGGTCGACCAGGTGCGCGACGTCGGCGGTCCGGATGACGCGGAGCGATCGGTGGACCGGGAGCTCCTGACCCGGTGTCTGGCGCAAGTGCCGGCCCGGCAGCGGGCGTGCCTGGTGCTTCGCTACTACGACGACCTGTCGGTGAGCGAGGTCGCCACCGTTCTCGGCGTCTCCGACGGCACGGTGAAGTCGCAGACGGCACGAGGACTGGCGACCTTGCAGGCGGCCTTCGCCAGGGAGACCGACGACGAGCTGCTCGTGAGCGGGAGGGAGTGACCATGCCCCGCGACCTGACCGACCTGATGGAGCGCGCCACATCGTTCGCGCCGCCGGAGCCACATGCGGCCACTGACATCACCCGACTCGCCGCCCGCCGGCAGCAGCGACGCACCACTTCGATCGCCGCCGGCCTGGCCGTGGGCATGGTCGCCGCCGGCGTGATCGGGTACGGCACGACGCGGTCGGGCGACCGGACGCCGAAGCCGGTCGGGCCGGTCCCTGGCCGACTGCACCAGTCGGTGGCCGATGCGGTCCCGCCATCGTCGGTGCCCGGGTTCGAGACCATCGACTACGGGGTCCCGTCGGTGACGAGCAACCTCGGGCCGCTCGCGCCGGCCGGGGCCGGGCAGTACGCCGACGTCGACGCCGGAGGTCGGCTGATGGTGATGAGGATGGCCGAGAGCGGCGGCTCGACGCCCAGGCTCTCGGCCACCTACGAGCTCATCGGCGGTTCGGGGCAGACACCCAGACCGTGGTCCGCTGCCGCCCGCTCGCGTCGGTCAGCAGGTAGTCGAGCGACGCGAGGTCCGGCTGCTGCCAGGCAAGCCCGCCGGCACCGGTGAACGACGGCTGCCAGAGCCCGGAAGGGGCGCCGGGCACCCGTCCCGG
>JAICSC010000433.1 GCA_025937085.1 Nocardioides sp. | reverse complement strand
AGGTCCCGTGAGCTCCGTGGCTTCCATGCGGTCATTGTGGACCTGAGACCGGGTGATCCACGGGAGATCGGGGAGATCGCCGACGTTGTCGGAGACACCGTGGCGACGGGGTGGCGACACCAGGGCGATGGGGTCGCGACACCGGGGCGATGGGTGCGACCGTCAACCATCATCGACGCAGCGGACGACCCGGACTAGCGTGGGCCCAATCAGGCGTGGTAGCCGACGAGAGTATCCAGGCCAGGAAGAAGCGCCCCGCGCTCACGCAGTCGCGGGGCGCGGCACGTCCGGTCACCTCTTCGCCAGGTTCGGTTCGGCTCACTGGGTGATCACGGCTCCGCCGGCGATGTCGAGCACCACGCCGGAGACCCACGCCGACCGATCGCCGACGAGGTAGAGCACCGCCTCGGCCACGTCAATCGGTGTCCCGAGCCTTCGAACCGGGTGCTGCCCGACCAGCTGCTCCTGCATCTCCTTCGGGATCTGCTCGTCTGTGCGCTCGGTGATGATCGTCTCCGGGGCGACGCAGTTGGCCCGGATCCCGTGCGGCCCGGCCTGCAGGGCGACACCCTTGGTGAACAGCTCCACGCCCGCCTTCGCCGCGGCGTACGCGATCGGCGAGTACGCCGTCGGCCGACGCGCGGCGGCCGACGACATGGTCACGATGCTGCCGCGTCCACGCTCCTTCATCCCGGGGAGCACTGCCACGACGAGACGATAGGTCGCGATCAGGTTGAGCTCGACGGCCGCGACGAAGTCCTCGTCGCGCATCTCCTCGACGGGCTGCGGTTTGGTCGGGGACCCGCCCGCGTTCGCGACGAGCACGTCGATGCCACCCAGGCCGTCCTCGGCCCGTCGTACCAGGTCCGCGATCTGGTCCCGCTCGGTCATGTCGCCGGCCACCGCTCGACAGGTGCCACCGGCCCCCTCGATCTCGCGACACACAGCGGCCAGTGCCTCGAGGTCCCGGCCGTGCACACTCACCCGGGCCCCGTGGTCGGCCAGGTGAGACGCGATGACGCGGCCGATCCCGCGGGAGGCGCCGGTGACGAGGGCGTGTCGCCCCTCGAGCTCCCGGTCGCGTCCGTCGGTCATGCGGCCTCGGGGTCTCCGCCGAGGAGACCATCGAGCACCTGCCCGTGCGCCTCCGCGAGCTGGTCGGCGATGTCCGCTGCGGTCTTCATCCGGTCCTCCCCATCCGGCAGCATGCCCGGACAACGCGGCGGGAAACCTCGGCCAGGGACGCGTCACACGGGCCCGGATGCCTGCGTGCACGGAGCCTAGGAGCCGCTGTCGGAGTCGAACTGTGGTGTAGCAGCGCCTCGCGAGGGTCTCGTCGTGGGTGCCGATCACGATCGTGAGGAGCGGGTGTGCGACCGCCGGCGCCGGCGGTGGGCTGTCCACCATTCCGGCGCGGTGAAATCAAGCGGTGGATGCAACACCGTTCGGATCGGTCGTTTTGGACAGTAGTTCATCGAGGGTCTCGGCTGGGGTCTTGAAGCCGAGGCGTTTGCGGGGGCGGTTGTTGAGCTTCATGGCGACGTGGTCGAGGTAGT
>JAICSC010000094.1 GCA_025937085.1 Nocardioides sp. | reverse complement strand
GGACCCACCGCCTCGACCTTGTCGCCGACGACCAGCACGTCGCCGTCCGCGTGGATCGTGTGGTGGTCGTCCATGGTCAGCACGGTCCCGCCGCGCAGGACGATCGAGTCGGTCATGGTCCCTCCGTACAGATGTCCGCTTAGCGGTCAATCTCGACCCGAGGCACGCGAGTGTCAAGCCCTTGACGCGCTCGAACGTCGCTGGTGGACTCGGACGGACAGGTGTCCGAACGCCGAGTGAAGGAGTCCGACGTGGCCGACCCACCGACCGGGCCGCTGGCCGGGCTCCTGGTCGCCGACTTCTCGCGGGTGCTGGCCGGCCCCTACGCCACGATGCTGCTCGCCGACCTCGGCGCCGACGTCGTCAAGGTCGAGGCGCCGGCCGGCGACGACACCCGCGCCTGGACGCCGCCGGTGCGCGCCGGCATCTCGACGTACTACCTCGCCGTGAACCGCAACAAGCGCTCGGTCGCCCTCGACCTCAAGGACACCGAGGACGTCGTCCTCGCCCGCGAGCTGGCCGGTCGGGCGGACGTGGTGATCGAGAACTTCCGCCCCGGGGGGCTCGACCGGTTCGGCCTCGGGTACGACGACGTGGCCGCCGGCAACCCCGGTGTCGTCTACGCGTCGATCAGCGGCTTCGGCACGACCGAGCAGGGGCGCGCGCTGCCCGGCTACGACCTGATCGTCCAGGCGATGTCCGGGCTGATGAGCCTGACCGGTGCTCCCGACACGGAACCTTTCCGATCCGGGATCTCCGTCTTCGACGTGATGGCCGGGATGCACGCGACGATCGGCATCCTGGCCGCCCTCAACGCACGCCAGGCCTCCGGTCGCGGCCAGCACGTCGAGGTCAACCTGCTCTCCTCCGCCCTCTCCGGGATGGTCAACCAGACCAGTGCCTACGTCGCGGGCGGCGTCGTCCCGCACCGGATGGGCAACAGCCACCCGAGCCTCTACCCCTACGAGCCGATCCCGTGCGCCGACGGCGAGCTGATCATCACCTCCGGCAACAACGTGCAGTTCCGCAAGCTGTGCGAGGTGATCGGTGCACCGGAGCTTGCCGACGACCCGAGGTTCGCGCGCAACGAGGACCGCACCGTGAACCGGGCCGAGCTCCGGCCGCTGCTCATCGAGCGGCTCGCGACCCGCACCAAGATGGAGTGGTTCCGCGAGATCATCGCCGCCGGGGTGCCGTGCGGACCCATCAACGACGTCGACGGCGGCGTCGGGTTCGCGACCGAGATCGGACTCCGGCCGGTGGTCGAGGTCGGCGAAGGGGAGGCGATGGTGCCCTCGGTGCGGAACCCGATCACGTTCTCCGGGACGCCGGTCGACTACCGCCTCCCGCCCCCGGCGCTGGACGAGCACGGGGACGAGATCCGTCGCTGGTTGGGAGGGTCTACCCATGACTGAGCCTGCTGTGGATGGACTGAGCTTCCCGACGTCGCTGGGGACGTCGACGGCCGACGAGATCCGGCTGCTGGGGCAGAACCTGACCGAGGACCTGATGGGCCACGTCGGTTTCGGTGAGCTCGCCTTCTGGCTGGTGACCTTGCGGCGGCCCACGCCGCAGGAGACCCGGGTGTTCGAGGCGGTGCTGGTCGCCCTGGCCGACCACGGCTTCACGCCGACGGCGATCGCCGCCCGGCTGACCTACCTCTCGGCACCCGACTCGTTGCAGGGGGCGCTGGCGTCCGGACTGCTGGGCGGCGGATCGCGGTTCCTGGGCGTCACCGAGGACTGCGGCCAGTTCCTGCACGCCGTACTCCACGAGCACGGAGACCCACCCAGCGACGACGACGGCTGGGACGCGCTCGCCCGGGACGCCGTACGCCGGGAGCGCGAGGCCGGGCGGTACGTCCCCGGTCTCGGCCACCCCGTGCACAAGGTGCTCGACCCACGCACGCCGCGGCTCATCGCGATCGCCGAGGAGGAGGGTCTGCGCGGCCCGCACCTACGCCTGTTCGAGGCGATCGGCCGCACGCACGAGGAGATCCTGGGCAGAAGGCTCCCGCTCAACGGTGCGGGAGTCTGCGGCGCCGCGCTCGCGGACCTCGGGCTGCCGGTCGAGCTGCTGCGTGGCTTCGCCCTGCTCGCCCGCGCGGCCGGTCTCCTCGGCCAGCTCGCCGAGGAGGCGCGACGTCCGATCGGGATGGACGCCTATCTCGCCGTCGACCGCAACGCGGTCTACGTGGAACCCGACCCAGCAGAGGAGAGCTGAATGGCCACGGTGGCAGCGGTGATCGCCTCGACGCACCACCCGTTCTACTACCGGGCCAGCACGAGCACGGGCGCCGAGCGGCCGCCGTTCGCCGACGAGTGGGTCGCCAAGATCGAGACGTTCCGCGAGACGCTGACCCGCGCCGAGCCCGACGTCCTGGTGATGGTGGGCAGCGACCACTTCCACCAGCTGTGGCTGGACAACATGCCGCAGTTCCTGGTCGGCAAGGCGCCGTACTACGACGCCAACTGGTACAACGAGGAGCGCGAGTTCGGCCTCCCGCGCTTCCGGCTCGAGGGAGACGAGCAGCTCTCGCAGCACATCCTGCGCGGCGGGCTCGACCGCGACTTCGACCTGGCGTTCAGCAACGAGCTGCGGATCGACCACAGCATCACCTGCCCGATCATCACGCTGCGGCCGGACGCCGATCTGCCGATCGTGCCGGTCTACACCAACATCTTCGCGCCGCCCCTGCCGCAGCCGACGCGGTTCGTCCAGCTGGGTCGGGCGATCCGCGAGATGGTCGAGTCCTGGGAGAGCGACAAGCGGGTCGCGATCATCGGCACCGGGCACCTCTCGCTCGAGCTCGGCGGGCCGCGCCAGTTCGGTGAGCACGGGCCCGACCCGGAGTTCGACCGGAGAGCGGTCGACTGGATCGCGAACGGCGACATCGAAGGCTGCTGCGCCGACGTCACCCTCGACAGCCTGCACCTGCCGGGCAACGCCACGCACGGGTTCATGGACTTCATGCTGATGATGGGGGTCGCCGGGGAGGGCGTGAAGGCCGACCACGTCGACTCGCTCGACCTGTTCCACACTATGGAGGCGTACTTCACGTGGTACCCGGAGGGGGCACTCTCGTGAGCAAGTACCTGCTGGACAAGTTCCTCTACACCGTCGACCGCGACCCCGACCTCGTGGAGCGCTACCGCGATGACCCGGCCGGCACCGTCGCGTGGTGGGAGGACGAGATGGCGAACTCCCTGCTGGGCTGCCACTCCGGTGAGAGGTCGACCTGGCTCGGCTTGACCGACGAGGAGCGCGACGTGCTCGTCCGGCAGGACCACGTCGCCCTGTTCGAGCTCGGTGCCCATCCGTTCCTGACGCTGACGCTGTTCATCGCGATGTTCGAGCGGGACCACGAGCCCCTGGAGTACCAGATCGCGTACGGCGCGCGGCTCGAGCACTTCGACCTGCCCTACCCCGACATCGCGACATGAGGGCAGCCGTCCTGCACACGCCGGGACGGCCGCCGTCGTACGGCGAGCACCCGGCGCCGACTCGGGCTCCGGGCTCGACCGTGGTGCGGGTGACGGCCGCACCGGTCGTCCCCCTCGACCTGCTGTGTGCCTCGGGGACGTCGTACTTCGGCGTCCCCGCGACGCCCTACGTCCCGGGCGGCCAGGGTGTCGGGGTCGTCGATACATCGGACGTCCATCCGACCGGTGCCCGCGTCTGGTTCTTCGCGACCGCGGGGATGGCGCCCGGCGACGGATCGATGGCGGAGCGGTGCGGCGTGCCTGATGGTGACGTGGTGCCGATCGGGGCCGAGGTGCCCGATGAGCTGGCCGCCGCCTTCGGGCTCTCGGGCGTGGCGGCCTGGATGGCCCTGTCCTGGCGGGCGGGGCTTCAGGCCGGTGAGCGCGTGCTGGTCCTCGGTGGCGGTGGTGCCGTCGGTCAGATCGGGATCGGGGTCGCCCGGGTCCTCGGCGCCGCCACCGTGGTGGCGGTCTCCCGGACGGCGTCGATGGCGCGCGCGACGTCCGCCGGCGCCGACGTCGTCGTACCGCTCGAGGGAGGCGTCGACCGGCTGGCCGCCGCGTTGGCCGGGCACGGACCCTTCGACGTGGTGCTCGACCCGGTGTTCGGTACCGCCTCGGCGGCCGCGACCCGCTGCCTGGCCGAGCGCGGTCGGCTGGTGAACCTCGGCGGCGCGGCGAGCGACCAGGCGACGTACTCCTCCGCGGTCCTCCGCAGCCGTACGGCGTCCGTCCTGGGCTACACCAACAACGGCATCACTCCCGACCAGCGCCGCGAGGCGATCACCGCCGTACTCGGCCACGCCGCGGCCGGCCGGGTCCGGATGCAGTACGACGTGTGGCCGCTCGCCGAGGTCGAGGGGGTGTGGTCGCGGGTCGCGGCCGGCGAGGCCGACGGGCGGTGCGTGCTGGTCCCGTGAGCGAAGGGTGCGAGGTGCGAGACCTTCTTCACCAACCCGGGGGTGGTTCCGCCCGGAAGGGTCCCCTAGCCTGGCGTCGGACTTCAAGGACCCCGCGGTGCCGCGCGGGGTCCAGCCGTGAACTCTCGAGGGGATGACCGTTGGCTCGGGTACTCCGTATGCCTGACGTCGCGGCCGACTCCAGCGAGGGTGTGCTCGCCGCGTGGCTCGTCGAGGAGTCGGCCAGGTTCGACGCCGCCCAGACGATCGCGTACGTCGAGACCGAGGACGAGCTGTTCAGCGTGGAGGCCGGGCGCCCCGGAGTGCTCCTGAAGACGCTGGTCGAGCCGGGGACGCCGGTGGAGCCCGACACCCCGATCGGAATCCTGGGCGAGCCGTGGGAGCAGGTGCACGACCTCGAGAGCATGCTGGCCGAGCTGGGCGTCGTACGCCGCGAGCCGGTCGCGGCCGGCGGCCCCGCAACCCCCGACCCGCCGGCGGCCGGGCGCCGGGCGGCGTCGCCGGCCGACGAGGACCCTTTGGGGTTCGCGGCCAAGGCCCAGCCGAAGGCCGAGACGAGGGCCCACTCGAACACAGAGCCGACCTCGCGCGATCCCGAGCCCGAGGTCCAGCACCACTACCTCCGGGTGCGGGTCCGCGTGGACCGGTTGGTGTTCCTGTCCGCCCGTCTCGAGCGCGACCGGGCCGACTCCAGCGTGATGGACCTGGTGGGCCGGTCGGTGGCGGCCGCCCATCGCCAGGTCCCGCAGCTCGGCGTGGCGCGGCTGGAGGACGACCGCGGCGCGACGCCCGGGATCCCGGTGAGCTACCCCGGCCGGTTCGGGGTCGAGGAGGCTGCCGCCGTCGTGCCGCGCGGGCAGGCCGCGGCGCTGGCCGTGGGTGCGGTCCGAGACGAGCCCGTCATCGATGCGGGTGCGGTGATCCCGGGCAAGGTGATGACGCTGACCCTGTCGGTCAGGGCGGGCCGGGTCGACGACGTCCAGGCGTCGCGGTGGCTCGCCGTCCTCGTGGCCCTGCTCGAGCGCCCGGAGTGGATGATCGACTGAGGCGCAGGGATGGTCAGAGCACGACCGGGGGCGCGGTCGACCCCCGCACCACCAGCGACAGCGGCAGCAGCACCGAACGGGCCGGCCGCGACGGGTCGGCGATCGCGTCGAGCAGCAGCCGGGCGGCCTCGGCCCCGATCTGCTGGTGGGGGATCGCGATCGTGGTCAGCGGAGGACGGAGCTTGTCGAGGAACGGCATGTCGTTGAAGCCCACCACGCTGATCCGGCCCGGGCAGTCGATGCCGCGCTCGAAGAACACGTCGTAGCAGCCGAGCGCGATCAGGTCGTTGCCGGCGAAGATCGCGGTGAACTCCTCACCCGAGTCGAGCAGCCGGCGCAGCCCGTCGGCGCCGGCGCTCTCGCTCCAGCTCGCCGTCGTCGTGACCAGGGCCGGGTCGTCGTCCAGGCCCAGGTCGCGGACGGCCGCACGGAAGGCGCGGGCGCGGCTGACGCCGGTCGAGGTGCTCTGCGGGCCCGCGACATGGGCGATCCGGGTGTGACCGAGCTCGGCGAGGTGGCGTACGGCGAGCTCGACGCCCGCCGCGTCGTCCGGCGTGATCGACGGTACGTCGACACCTTCGGGCCGCCGGTTGACCATCACCATCACCACGCCCTCGCGGTGGAGCTGCCGCATCAGCGGGTGCTCGACCCGGGCCGTGGCGACGATGAGGCCCTCGACCTGCCGCGACCGGAGGTGGTCGATCTGCCACTTCTCGCGCCCGGGGTCGTTGTCGGTGTTCACGATGAGACCGCTGTAGCCCGCCGGCTCCAGCACCCCCTCGATCCCGCGCACGATCGGCGGGAACAGCGGGTTGGTGAGGTCGGGGATGACGATGCCCACCGTGCCCGACTTCGAGGTCTTCAGGCCGCGGGCGATCGGGTTCGGCCGGTAGCCGAGCTGCTCGGCGACCTTCATCACCCGCCGCGCGGTGTCGGCGTTGACCAGGCCGCGTGTCGCCGGGTTGAGCGCGCGCGACGCGGTGGCCGCATGGACGCCCGCGGCCTCGGCCACGTCGCGGAGCGTCGGTGCGGGCACCCCGAGATCCTAGGGTGTGGCTGGGCCGACGGCGTGGTGCCGAGAGCGGACGAGGGCGGCCGCGGCCCCGAGAGGTACGGCGAGGGCCGCGCACGCCGCGAACAGCACGCCGTACCGCCCCTCGTCGGTGAGCCCGGAGGCGACCACCGCGGCGAGTGAGGAACCGACGAAGAGCGAGCCGGCGAAGAAGGACACCACCGTGGCGCGGGCGGCGGGCAGCACCTCGGTCGCCCAGGTCTGGAGGGTCGAGTGCATGGCCGTCCACGCCAGGCCGAGGAGGATCGCGGCGGCGATGCCGGCCCCGACGCCCTGCGACCGGGTGAGCACGAGGCAGGCGAGGACGGCCGCGACGGCGCCGAGCACGATCAGCCGGGCCGGGTGCCAGCGCTGGGAGAAGCGGCCGACGAACGCGGAGAAGACGAAGACCGACCCGCCGTACACCCCGGTCACGACGCCGGCGACGGTCGTCGAGGCGCCGGCGTGCTCCAGGGCCGGGGGGAGCAGGGTGATCGTGCCGAGCAGGATCGCGCCCTCAGCGAGCGCGCAGAGCAGGACGAAGAGCGTGACGGGCGAGCGGCCGACGTACCCGACCGGGCGGAGGAAGCTGCCGCCATGATGCTCGCGCCGCGGCTCGGGGAGGGCGCCGAGACGGGCCGCGAGCACGACGGCCGCCAGGCCCGTGAGCACGAACATCACCCGCCACGAGAGCTCGTCCGCGATGACACCGGCCCCGACCGACGCCAGTGCGGTGCCGAGGGCGACGCCCACCATCAGCCGGGCCACGTCGCGTTGCCGGACGTCGGCGCGGACGGTGTCGCCGAGGTAGATCAGGGCCGCCGGGTACGCCGCGCCGAACAGGCCGCCGGCGAGGCCGCGGGCGACCCCGAGCACGACCGCGGTGCCGGCGGCTGCCGACGCGATCGAGCAGAGGCCGGCCAGCGTCAGGGTGACCCGCATCGTCAGCACCCGCCCGAACCGGTCGGAGACCGTGCCCCAGAGCGGCTGGCTGAGGCCGTAGGCGAGGAAGTACGCGCCGGCCGCCTGCACGGCAGCGCTCAGCGGTGCGCCCAGGTCGTGCGCGATCGCGACCAGCATCGGCGACATCGAGAACCGGTCGAACGTCGCCACGAACGCCGCTTGTTGCAGCAGCCGGATCGGCGCCGGGCCGGTCGCGGTCTCAGCGGGCGTCGACAAGCCCCGAGCCCTCCACCAGGGCCGCGTCCATCACGTCGTGCCCGTCGACGGTCTCGGGGAGCCAGGCAGCGCGCAGGCCGACCAGGGTCTCGAGGGACGCCCGGTCGACGACCCCGTCGGGGACCAAGCCCTCAGCGGGACTGCGCAACCGGTCGACGTACCGCCGCGCCAGCGGCTCATCCAGGCCGAGCCGGCGCTGTGCCGCCTTCATCGCTTCGGCGTCGAGCGCGCCGCCGAGGACCTCGGCGCAGGTCTCGGTCAGCGCGCGGACGAGCAGGCGGGCGGTCGGGAGGTGGTCCTCCCCGACGACGGCGACCACGGTCCCGAGGTACGGCGCGAAGTGGTCGGTCACCGCGCCGAGCCTCACGCAGCCGGCGGCCTCGGCGAGCAGCTCGTTGCCGGCGTTCAGCATCGTCGCGTCGCACTCACCGGCAAGCAGGGCCTGCAGGCGCTGCGGGGTCGAGCCGAGGGTGACCAGCTCGTAGGCGTCCGGGGGTACGCCGAGCCGGTCGGCCAGGGCGTACAGCGCCAGGGCGAACCCGGAGTGCGGCACGTCGACTCCGATCCTCGCCCCGCGGAGGTCCTCGGCGGCCGAGCCGGGCCGGGCGTACAGGCCCAGACCGAGCGCGCGGTCCACGGCGCCGACGATGCGGGCGTCGAGCAGCTCGCCGAGGGGGTTGTGCGGGTTGTAGCGGTAGGCCAGCACGTTGTCCGGGCTGGTCAGCGCGACCTGGAGGTCACCGGCGACCAGCGAGCGGAACTGGGCGGGCGAGGACGCGACCGGGTGCTCGGTCACCTCGAGCCCCGCTGCCTCGAGCAGTCCGGAGGAGGCCGCGAGGTCGAGCACGACCGGGGGGCTGAACGTGCCGACGTCGACGGGGATCAACCCTGGCCTCCTCCGGATGGTGCCGCCGACGATAGCGGATGCTGCACTCGATTGCAGCAACTCTTGGCACTTGGGGTTCGGCTTGACATGCAGACCTGACTGCACGAGGCTGCACTCGTTTGCAGAACCTGTTTGGAAGGGCTCGGCCGGAGAGGACGGTGACCGGAGTGGACGAGAGGGTCGCCTCCGCGATCGCGCACTGGGCCCCGCGGTTCACCGCGAACGGCGTGACCCCTGCGGACTTCGCGCGGGTGACCGCGTCGGTGGAGAGCTGGCCCGAGTGGTGTGCCGCCTGGGTCGCCCTCGGCGAGCAGCACGAGGCCCTCGGCCGCGAGGCGCTCGACCAGGGGCGGCTGCGGTCCGGCGGCGAGCACCTCGCCCAGGCTGCGGCGTACTACCACTTCGCGAAGTTCGTCTTCGTCGAGGACGTCGAGCAGATGCGGTCCGCCCACGCGCGCGCCGTCGCGGCGTACACCGACGCGCTGCCGCACCTCGACCCTCCGGGACGCCGCCTCGAGATACCGTTCGAGGGTGCCCGGCTCGTCGCGGTCGTCCGCACGCCGGCCGGCGACGGGCCGTTCCCGGTGGTGCTGATGATCCCCGGCCTCGACTCCACCAAGGAGGAGGTCCGCTCCACCGAGCAGACCTTCCTCGACCGCGGGCTCGCGACGTTCAGCGTGGACGGGCCCGGGCAGGGCGAGGCGGAGTACGACCTGAGGATCCGCGGCGACTGGGGGCCGGTCGCCGAGGTGCTGTACGCCGCGATCGGCGCCCAGCCGGACCTCGACCAGGACCGGCTCGGCGTCTGGGGCGTGAGCCTCGGCGGCTACTACTCGGTCCGCGTCACGGCCGCCCTGGGCGACCGGGCGAAGGCTGGTGTCGCCCTGGCGGGTCCCTTCGACTTCGGCGAGTGCTGGGACGGACTGCCGTCGCTGACCCGCGACACCTTCCGGGTGCGGTCGGGTGCGGCGGACGACGCCGAGGCACGCGCCGTGGCGAGCACGCTCGACCTCTCGACGGTCGCCGGCACGGTGACGGCGCCCATGCTCCTGGTGTTCGGCAAGCGCGACCGCTTGATCCCCTTCCAGCAGGCCGAGAAGGCGCACGCCGCGATCCCCGGCAGCGAGCTGCTGATGCTCGAGGAGGCCAACCACGGCTGTGCCGACTACTCGCCGTGGCACCGCCCGCGCACGGCCGACTGGCTGGCCCACCATCTCGGCGGTGACGTCGGCGACCCCGGCGTCACCGCTGAAGCCCGCGTCAAGGCAGGAGTCTGATGTCCGTCTCGGAGTTGTCCATCGGCTGGATCGGTGCCGGGCGGATGGGCGCCGCGATGGCCGGCCGGCTCGCCCGGGCGGGGGAGGACGTCACCGTCTGGAACCGCACCCGGGCCAAGGCGGAGGCGCTCGCCGGCTCCGGCTGCCGGGTCGCCGACACGATCGCCGACCTGCGCGACCGTGACGTCGTCTTCACGATGGTCGCCGGACCGGCCGACATCGAGCAGGTGCTGACCGGCGACGGCGGCCTGCTGGCCGACCCCGAGCATCTGCCCGGGGCCGTGGTCGACTGCTCGACGATCGACGCCGAGACGTCCGCGGCGATGCGCGAGGCCTGCGCCGAGCACGGGGTCGGCTTCCTGTCGGCACCGGTCAGTGGCAACGGGAAGGTGGTCCGGGCCGGCCTGCTGACCCTGGTCGTCTCCGGCCCGGAGGAGACCTGGCTGAGGGTGGCGCCGCTGCTGGAGCTCCTGGGCCAGGGTGCGACGTACGTCGGAGAGGGGGACGTCGCCCGCCTCGCCAAGATCTGCCACAACGTCATGCTCGGCGTGGTCACCCAGTGCCTCGCCGAGATCACCGTGCTGGCCGAGAAGGGCGGGATGTCGCGCGCCGCGTTCCTCGACTTCCTGAACAAGTCGGTGATGGGCTCGACCTTCACCCGCTACAAGGCCCCGGCGTTCGTGCACCTCGACTACAGCCCGACGTTCACGCCGTTGCTGCTGCGCAAGGACTTCGACCTCGGCTTCGCCGCCGCGCACGACCTCGACGTACCGATGCCCGTCGCCGCCGCGGCCGCCGCTGCGGTCCAGGCCGGCGTCAGCAGCGGCCGGGTCGACGAGGACTTCGCGATCCTGCTCGACCTCCAGGCGCGCAGCTCCGGCATCGAGCTGAAGCCCGAGGAGGTCGAGGTCGACGACGGGCTCTCGGGAGGAGGAGGTACGCCGTGACCCGGCCGCTCGCGGCTCCCGGCCAGATGGGGGTCGACTACGAGGAGCGGGTCGACTTCGCGCGGCTGCGCGAGTACCGGCTGAGCCGTGCCACGGCGGCCCTGGAGGCCAGCGAGTGCGGGGCGTTCCTGCTGTTCGACTTCTACAACATCCGCTACACGACGCACACCTGGATCGGTGGGGCGCTGGGCGACAAGATGATCCGCTACGCGCTGCTGACCCGCGACCGCGACCCCGTGTTGTGGGACTTCGGCTCGGCGGT
>JAICSC010000318.1 GCA_025937085.1 Nocardioides sp. | reverse complement strand
GCAAACAATCGCCAGAATCATCATTCGTCAACTCAAAAAAACCACGCCACAACACCACAAACATGCTGCGACACGGAGGTTCAACATACAAACCAAATCATCGACAAACACACTGTTGAGTTCTCAAAAATCAGACGCGCACCAGATCGGCCTCGCAAGAGGCGGTCTCGGGGGCAACCTTCGAAAACTTACCGGTCCACGCCGAGGGCGTCAAATCGGATCCGGCTCGTCGTGTCGGTGGCGGCGCACCCGGCGAGGGCTGTGCCGCGCGGACACCGAGGAACAACACTACCCATGCGGCGCCACCCCGGCCAAACCCGCGTCACTCCGGGTCAGGTACGGGCTGCGGCCGGTACTGGAGGAACGCCGGCACCAGGGCCATGGCGCCCCCGAGCAGCACGAGGACGAGGATCCCGCCGACGGCCGCCGTGAGCGCCGTACCGGCGACTGCGGCCGCCCCGCCGTGGACCACGTCGGCGATCCGAGGTCCACCGGCGACGACCACGATGTAGACCCCTTGCAGACGGCCGCGTACGGCGTCCGAGGCGACGCTCATCAGCATGCTGTTCCGGAACGCGGAGGACGCCATGTCCGCTGCGCCGCCGACGACCAGGGCGAGCACCGCGACCCAGAGCATGAGCGTCCGCCCCTGCGGCGCCAGCCCGATGGCACCTCCGAACGCCGTCATCGCCAGGCCCCACACCACGATGGCGCTCACGACGGCCAGCCCCTGCCGCCGGATCCGCGACATCCATCCCGAGAAGACGCCGCCGAGCACTGCCCCCGCCGGGATCCCGGCGAAGAGCAGGGCGAACGCGAGGCCGCCGTCGGGCGGGCCCAAGAAGCTCTGGTGCGCCACCTGGGGGAACAACGCGCGCGGCATCCCGAACACCATGGCGATGATGTCGACGACGAAGCTCATCAACAGGAGCGGGTGACCACGCAGGTACCCGAAGCCGTCGAGCACCGCCCGCAGGCCCGGTGCCGACCCCTGTGATCCTCCGATCGGCATGGCGGGAAGTCGGATCACGGCCCACAGCGTCGCGAACAGGGTGCAGGTGTCGGTGAGGTACAGCACGGAGAAGCCCAGGACCGGGATCAGCGCGCCGCCCACCAGCGGTCCGGCGATCGCGCCGGCCTGCATCACGGTGGTGTTGAGAGCGTTGGCGGCGGGCAGGAGGTCGAGCGGCAGCAGCCGCGGCAGCACCGCGCTGCGGGTTGGTTGGTTGATCGCGAAGAACGCCTGTTGCACCGCGAACAGGGTCAGCAGCAGCCAGACGTTGTCCGCATGAGCGGCGGCCTGCACCCAGAACGCCGCACTCGTGAGGATCAGCCCGAGGGTGGTGACCAGGAGGATCGTCCGCCGGTCCATCACGTCGGCGAGGGCGCCGCCCCACAAGCCGAACACGACCAGCGGGACGAGCCCGAACACGCCGCTGAGCCCGACGTACGCCGAGGAGCCCGTGATCGAGTAGATCTGCGCCGGGACGGCCACCACCGTGAGCTGGGCTCCGATGACGGTGATGATGTTGGCCGACCAGAGCCGGCGGAACGGGAGATTGGCCAGCGGGCGGGTGTCGGCGACAATCCCCCGCAGGTGCACGTCGCGACCCTAAACGGAGGCAGGTCAAGACGTACGACGGGGCCGTACCGTGGCGGGGCGATAGGTGCTGACGCTCGGGTCGTCGGGGAGCCAGAAGCGCCACGGTCGGTCCGCGGCCTCGCGGAGCCCGACACGCGGACCCGTGCGTACCGACACTGCCGGGGTTCCGAGCTCCAGAGTGAGCGGTGGGGCGGAGAGGTCGTGACCGTTCTGCTCGCGGTCGATGCCCAGCGCCTGGCACAGGCGAGCCGGCCCGCGCGCCAGGTCGCGGTCGACCCTGGCGGCCGGACGTCGTGCCCTGGCCCGGTCCGCGCCGTCGACGATCTCACCAGCCCGCAGCAGCACGGCCCGGGCGCGCCCTTCCGGCCCGCAGACCACGTTGCAGCAGAAGTGCATACCGTAGGTGAAGTACACGTAGAGGTGTCCCGCGGGACCGAACATCACCGCGTTGCGCGGCGTGCGTCCCCGGTACGCGTGCGACCCGGGGTCGTCGGGGCCGTCGTACGCCTCGACCTCGGTGAGGCGACAGGCCACCTCGCCGTGCCGGAGGGTCGCGCCGAGCAGCAGCGGCGCGACCTCGAGGACCGGCCCCTCGAGCAGCATCCGGAGGTCAGTCGAACGCGGCACGGGCAGACTCGACACGGAGGGTCAGCTCGGCGAGCTGCTCGCGGACACGCTCGGGGGCGGTGCCACCACGACCGTTGCGCGAGGCGACAGATCCCTTGACGCTGAGCACCTCTCGGACCTGCGGCGTGAGGTACGCCGACACCTCCGCCAGCTGGTCGTCGCCGAGATCCGGGAGGTCGCACCCCAGCTCCTCGCAGCGGCGTACGGCGGCACCCGCGATCTCGTGCGCCTCGCGGAACGGCACACCCTCGCGCACGAGCCACTCGGCCAGGTCGGTCGCGAGCGTGAAGCCCTCCGGCGCGAGGTCGGCGAGGCGGCGGGTATCGAAGGTCAGGGTGGCGATCATCCCGGTCATGGCCGGCAACACCACGAGCAGCGTGTCGACCGAGTCGAAGACCGGCTCCTTGTCCTCCTGGAGATCGCGGTTGTACGCGAGCGGCAGACCCTTGAGGGTCGCGAGCAGACCGGTGAGGTTGCCGATCAGGCGACCCGCCTTGCCTCGCGTGAGCTCGGCGATGTCGGGGTTCTTCTTCTGGGGCATGATGCTCGAGCCGGTGGCGAAGGCGTCGTCGAGTCGGGCGAAACCGAACTCCGCGGTCGTCCAGATCACCACCTCCTCGGCGATCCGGCTGAGGTCGACCCCGGTCATCGCGGCGACGAAGGCGAACTCGGCGACGAAGTCGCGCGCGGCCGTGCCGTCGATCGAGTTTGGGCTCGACTCCTCGAACCCGAGCTCCTGGGCGACCGCGCGCGGGTCGAGGGCCAGGCTCGAGCCGGCCAAGGCGCCCGAGCCGTACGGCGAGTCGTGGGCGACGCGGGCGTCCCAGTCGCGGAGCCGCTCGACGTCGCGCAGCAGCGGCCAGGCGTGCGCGAGGAGGTGGTGCGACAGGAGGACCGGCTGGGCGTGCTGGAGGTGGGTGCGACCGGGCATCACCACGTCGAGATGGTCGCGGGCCTGCGTCGAGAGCGCCTCGACGAGGTCGAGCACGCGCATCGTGACCGCCCGGGCCTGGTCGCGCAGGTAGGCCTTGAACAGGGTGGCGATCTGGTCGTTGCGGCTCCGGCCGGCCCGCAGCCGTCCGCCCACCTCGGCGCCGACCCGGCCGATGAGCAGCCGTTCGAGGGCGCCGTGGACGTCCTCGTCGGACGGGCTCGGCCGCAGCGACCCCGCGTCGTACTCCTGTCGAAGAGCGGTGAGCCCCTCGACGAGCAGGCGGTGGTCCTCATCGGTGAGGAGCCCGGCGCGGTGGAGGGCGTTGGCGTGTGCGATCGAGCCGGCCAGGTCGTAGGGGACGAGCCGCCAGTCGAAGTGGGTCGAGCGCGAGAGCGCCTCGAGCTCTGGCGACGGCCCCGACGCGAAGCGACCGCCCCAGAGCGTGCCCTCGTTGGTGCTCACCGCGCACCGTCCAGCACGGCACGAACGGCGGCCCCCATGATCGTGGGCATGTCCTCCGAGACCGCGCCACCCGCGCTCGCGAGGTCGTCGGGGAACCACCACCGGGCGGCGAGGACGTTCCCGATCTCGGCCCCCTCCAGGTGCTCGAAGCTGATCGGCACCTCGCGGTCGAGCAGGAGCCCGAAGAACGTCGAGTCGCTGCAGTATGCAGGGACGGCCGGATCCTGGTCCTGCAGCAACAGCACCTCGCTCTGCGTGCTGACCGGCAGGACGCGGGCCGTCGTACGACGGATCGGCTCGGGCACGGGTTCTTCCTATCAGTGAGCGTGGTTCCGGTGGTTGGGTGTTCGCACTGGCCGCGGTTCGGCCCCGGAGAAGTCCCACCTCGGCGCGGGATAAGTCCCACCTCGGCGCGGGAGAAGTCCCACCTCGGCTAGTCGGTGCCGGACTCCATGGCGGCGTTGTCGAGGGCCTCGTCGTCG
>JAICSC010000149.1 GCA_025937085.1 Nocardioides sp. | reverse complement strand
GGTCCACGCCGCCCAACGCCCCCTGAGGGTGCCGTCGGCGGCGTCGAGGTGCGCGAGTGCCTGTCGTCCGACCCAGATGGCAGGGATGCCCGTCACGATACCGAGGAGCAGGCTCAGGAGACCGAGGGTGAGGGCGTTCCGTGCGCGGCTGTCGATCGCGTTCCCGGCGCGTGATTCGTCCGGGGCGGTGCCCACCCCGGAGTGCGGCCCCGGAGGGAGGTCGCGGAACGCTCCGGTGTTGGGGTCGCCGGGAAGGATGCTCACGTACGCCTCGGATGTGTGGGTGGTACGACGATACGCGCCACGCGCGGCTGGGGCGATCGCGTCACCCGTCGACGTACGCCGCGAGCCACCGGTCGAGCTCGGAGAAGGCGCGGGCGCGGGGTTCCTCGCGGGAGAGGAAGACATCGTGGCGGGCGCCCTCGACGCCGACATAGGTGACGTGCTGGCCCAGTGATGAGGCCCAACGGCGGATCTGGGCGACGTCGAGGACGATGTCGGTGGAGTGCACGTCCTCGCCTAGCTCGGTCGGTGTCGAGGAGCGGGTGCTCGAGAGCACCAGCACGGGGAAGCCCAGCGAGAGACCCCGGTGGAGGGTGGCGTGCCCGCGGCGGACCGCCGCCAGCCACCCGGCGTACGCCGGCCACGACGCGATCGGCTTCCAGTCCAGGTTGAAGTCCCACTCGCCCTCGTGGTCGCGGTGCAAGGAGCGCGCGTAGAGCCCGGTGACGGTGCGTGGCACGATCCGCATCGGCTGCCGCTTCGCGACCTGCTGGACCACCGGCATCAGCCCCAGCCGGACCCAGGACTTCCCCTGGAGGTCGAGCCACGGCGCGTTGAGGACGATTCCGCGAGCGTCGACTCCCCGGCCCTCCAGCCGGCGCGCGTCCGCCCACAACGGCAGGACCAGGCCGCCGGTCGAGTGCCCGCTCAGGACGACGTGCCGATGGCCGGACGTCACCCGATCCCAGGCGAGCTCGAGCTCGGGGTGGTAGTGGGCGAGGTCGGCGACGTAGTTGGGCGTCTGGTGGGGCAGGATCGACCGGCCGTACTTGCGCATGTCGAGCGCGTAGAAGTCGTAGCCCCGCGCCGTCCACCACTCGGCGTACGCCGTCTGGAAGAAGTAGTCGGCGAACCCATGGACGTGCAGCACCGCCCGATCCGTGGGTCTGGAGGTACGCCGCTCGGCCGGCCGCCGCACGAGCGTGGCGACGACCCGGCCCTCGTCGTCGTCGGGAAGCTCGAGCGTCTCCGCGGTGTACGGCGCGCCGAGGATGTCGCGCGCGCCCGTGGCCCCCACACCCGACTGCATGCGCGCATTGTGCCAATCGGCTCAGCTGGATCCGAGCACGACCCAGCGGTCGGTCCTCGCCCGCCAGACCATCCCGACCAGCCGCACCACGATGAATGCCGTCAGTCCCGCCCAGACCCCGCCGATGCCCCAGTCCCAGTGCTCGGCCGCGATCGTCAACGGCACGAAGCCGCCCAGCGCCGCGATGATCGTGATCGTGCGCATGAAGGCCACGTCGCCCGCGCCGATCAACACG
Source organism: Nocardioides sp. (assembly GCA_025937085.1). Lineage (GTDB taxonomy): Bacteria > Actinomycetota > Actinomycetes > Propionibacteriales > Nocardioidaceae > Nocardioides. Next base: position 6,845 of record JAICSC010000149.1, on the reverse strand, counting down.
CCGTCCAACCCGAACACGATGCCGGCGGCGGGGAGCATCACGACGAACCAGGGCCAGAGCAGGTGTGCCTGGTGCCAGACCGACGGGGACGACGTGAACAGCCGGGGGATCACCCACCAGCCCGCGGCGTACAGGGCCGCGAAGACCGTGCCGGCACCGGCGCTCCAGCGGGCCACCTGCCCGGCGAGCTTGCGGGCAGCGCGCGCGTTGCTGGCCCCGAGGGCGGCGCCCACCAACGACTGGGCGGCGATCGCGAAGGAGTCGAGGAGCAGGGCGGTGAACTCCCACAGCTGCATCCCGATCTGGTGCGCCGCGATCTGCGAGGTGCCCATCCGGGCGGCCACGCCGGCCGCGACCATGAAGGCGATCTGGAACGCCGCGGCACGCACGATCAGGTCGCGTCCCAGCACCAGCTGGGCTCGCACCACACCGAGGTCCGGCCGCAGTCCGCCCGCTCCGTCCTGCGTCGCCTCCCGGCGCAGCGCGCGGAGGAACAGCCCGGCCGCGACCACCTGCGCGCCGAGGTTCGCCCACGCCGAGCCGACCAGCCCGAGGCCGAAGCCGTAGACGAGCAGGGGTGAGGCCGCGGCTGACAGTCCGTTGGCGAGCAGCACGATCGCCACCGGCGGCCGGGTCAGCTGGACACCGCGCATCCAGCCGTTGCCGGCCAGCACGAGCAGCACCATGGGCATCCCGCACAACGCGATCCGGAACCAGTGCTCGGCCGGTGTCCGAAGCTCGGTGGACGATCCGGTGAGCAGGTGCACGAAGGGACCGGCGAGGACCTGGCCGAGCAACACCACGGCAAGCCCGATACCGACCGCGAGGTACGACGCCTGTACGCCCTCGCCGATCGCCAGGTCGCGCCGGTCGTTGCCGAACCAGCGGGCGGCCCGGGCGGTCGTGCCGTACTCCACGAAGTTCCCGACGATCGCCAGCAGCGCCATCAGAGTGGTGCCGACGGCCAGCGCCCCGAGCGCCCGAGCACCCAGGTGACCTACCACGGCGGTGTCGACGAGGAGGTAGAGCGGCTCGGCGGCGAGCACCAGGAACGCCGACGTCGCCAGCGCGAGCATCCGGCGGACGGTGACCCGGTCGGTGGATGCGGTCTCTGCGTCGAGGTGCTCCGAGGTCACACTCCTACCCGTATCAGGTCGTGCGGACGGGGCCGTGCGGTCCCTGGGCGGCGGCGATCACCAGCGCCTCGAACAGCGCCGCGTCCTCGCCCACCTCCGGATGCCACTGCACAGCAAGACAGAACCGCCCGCCGGGCTGCTCCATCGCCTCCAACGAGCCGTCCTCGGCCCACGCCGCCGGGACGAAGCCGGGGTGGGAGTCGACCGTCTGGTGGTGATGACAGCCGACTCGGACCTCCTCGCCGACCAGCTCGCGCAGCACGGTGCGCGCTGCTGTGGTGACCCGGGTGACGCCGAACACGTCGGCGCCCGGGTTGTGCTCCTCGTGCCCGACCAGCTCCGGGGTGTGCTGGTGCAACGAACCGCCGGCGGCCACGGCCATCAGCTGCATGCCTCGGCAGACGCCGAGCGTGGGCAGCCCGATCCGGTCGGCAGCCCGGAGCAGGGCCAGCTCCCAGGCGTCGCGGTCGTCGCGCCAGGCGACGGTGTGCGGGGCCGGTTCCTGTCCGTAATGATGCGGGCCGACGTCTGCGCCACCGGTCACGACAAGCCCGTCGAGTCGCGCGATCACGGCCTCGGCGACGTGGTCGGATCCGGAGGCCGGCGGGAGCAGCACCGGCGCGCCGCCCGCGGCCAGGACCGCGTCGGCGTACTGGGCGTGGAGCACATCGGCCGACGTGCTCCACACGCCCCACTGCGCGCGTTCGCGATAGGTCGTCAGGCCGATCACGGGCCGTTGCTCGGACATCGCTCTACAGCGGCGTGACGTAGGCGCCCGAGATTCCTCCGTCGACCAGGAACGTGTTCGCGGTGATGAACGACGCGTCGTCGGAGGCCAGGAAGAGTACGGCGCCGGCGATCTCGTCCGGTTCCCCGAACCGGCCCATCGGGACGTGGACGAGCCGGCGCTGCGCCCGTTCCGGGTCCTTGGCGAACAGCTCCTTGAGCAACGGGGTGTTCACCGGCCCGGGGCACAGCGCATTGACCCGCACTCCTTCGCGGGCGAACTGGACGCCGAGCTCGCGACTCATGCTGAGCACGCCGCCCTTGGACGCCGAGTACGAGATCTGGCTGGTCGCGGCCCCCATCACCGCGACGAACGACGCGGTGTTGATGATCGAGCCGCGCTTCTGCTCCAGCATGTACGGCAGGGCCGCCTTGCAGCACAGGTACACCGAGGTCAGGTTGACCTCCTGCACGCGCCGCCAGGCCTCCAGGTCGGTGTCCAGGATCGAGTCGTCGTCGGGTGGGCTGATCCCGGCGTTGTTGAAGGCGATGTCCACCGATCCGTAGGTGTCCTTGGCAGTCTTGAACAGCCCGTCCACCTGCCCCTTGTCGGTGACGTCGACGTGGACGTACGTCGCGCTCTGGATGCCGCCCAGGTCGGCGACGAGCTTGACGCCGGCGTCGTCGTCGATGTCGCCGATCACGACCTTGGCGCCCTCCTCGGCGAACCGGCGTACCGTCGCCAGCCCGATCCCCGAGCAGCCGCCGGTCACGACCGCCACCCGGCCCTCGATGCGTCCTGCCACTGGTATTCCTCTCTTGCTTCGGTGGTCGAGGAGGTCGCTCTGCGACCGTCTCGAGACCCTAGTGCGCGATGAAGACGTTCTTCTCCTCGGTGAAGGCATACGGCGCGTCCGGGCCCAGCTCCCGGCCGAGACCGGACATCTTGTAGCCGCCGAACGGGGTCCAGTAGCGGACGCTCGAGTGGCTGTTCACGCTCAGGTTGCCGGTCTGCACTCCGCGCGACACCCGAAGCGCCCGGCCGAGGTCGTTGGTGTAGATCGACCCCGACAGCCCGTAGTCCGAGTCGTTGGCCAGGGCGACCGCCTCGGCCTCGTCGTCGAACGGCATCACCGCCACGAGGGGGCCGAACACCTCCTCCCGCCAGACCGGCTCGTCCACGTCCTTCGCCTCGGTCACCATCGCGGGAAGCCAGAAGCCCCCTTCGATGTCGCGGCCGGCCGGGGTCTGGCCCTGGAAGGCGATCGTGGTGGCATCGACGTACCGCTGCACGGACTCGCGCTGCCCGGTCGAGACCATCGGCCCCATCTGGCTGGCCTCGTCGGCGGGGTCGCTGACCCGCCAGCCCATCACGGCGGTCTCCAGTCGGCCGAGGAACTCGTCATACGCCGAGCGCTCGACGAGGATCCGGGAGCGGGCGCAGCAGTCCTGGCCCGCGTTGTCGAACACCGCACCCGGCGCGGCCTCGGCCGCAGCGGCGACGTCGGCGTCGGCGAACACGATGTTGGCGCTCTTGCCGCCGAGCTCGAGGGTCACGTGCTTCACCTGCTCGGCGCAGCCGGCCATGATCTGCTTGCCGACCTCGGTCGAGCCGGTGAACACGACCTTGTGCACGGCCGGATGGGTGACGAAGCGGTTGCCGACGACCGATCCCTTGCCCGGAACCACCGTGAAGACGCCGGGCGGGAGACCGGCCTCCTGGGCGAGCTCGCCGAGCCGGATCGCCGTCAGCGGCGTGATCTCGGCGGGCTTCAGCACGACCGTGTTGCCCGCCGCGAGGGCCGGGGCGAAGCCCCAGCCGGCGATCGGCATCGGGAAGTTCCACGGCACGATCACGCCGACGACGCCGAGCGGCTCGTGGAACGTGATGTCCACGCCACCGGGCACGGGGATCTGCTTGCCGACCAGCCGCTCGGGCGCGGCGGAGTAGTAGTTGAGGACGTCGCGGACGTTGCCGGCCTCCCACCGCGCATTGCCGATCGTGTGACCGGAGTTCTCGACCTCCAACCGGGCCAGCTCCTCGTTGTGGGCGTCCACGATCGCCGCGAACGCCCGGAGCAGCCTGGCCCGCTCACCGGGAGGCAGGTCGCGCCAGACCGGGAAGGCCTCGTGCGCGCGCTCGATCGCGGCGTCCGTATCGGCCTCCGTGGCCGACGGCACCTCGCGGATCTCGCGTCCGGTGGCCGGGTTGACGAGTGTGGTGCTCATTCACATCCTTTCGAAGCTGCGCTGGAGCTCCCAGTCGGTGACGGCTGCGTCGAACGCCTTCAGCTCGACGTCGGCCATGTTCGTGTAGTGGTCCACGACGTCGTCCCCGAACGCCGCGCGGGCGAGCTCCGAGGACGCCCAGGCGTCGCGTGCCTCACGCAGCGTGTGGGGCACGTGCGGCTTGTCGGAGTGGTAGGCGTTGCCCTTCTGCTCGGGCTCGAGCACGAGCCCCTGCTCGATGCCGTGTCGGCCGCCGGCGAGCATCGCGGCCAGAGCCAGGTACGGGTTGACGTCGCCGCCGGGGACCCGGTTCTCCATGCGGGCGCTCGGACCGTGCCCGACGAGCCGCACCGCGCAGGTGCGGTTGTCCTCGCCCCAGGCGATCGCGGTCGGCGCGAACGAACCGTCGGCGAACCGCTTGTAGGAGTTCACGTTCGGGGCGTACATCAGCGTGAAGTCGCGCATGGTCGCGAGCACACCGGCCACGAAGCTGTCGTACATCGCCGAGCGCCCACCCCCGTGCCCATCCCCGTGCGCATCACTGTGCCCGGCGCCGTCCCAGAACACCACGTCGCCGTCCTTCCCCCGCAGCGACAGGTGGATGTGACACGAGCTGCCCTCGCGCTCGTTGTACTTGGCCATGAAGGTGATCGCCTGCCCCCGCTGGGCGGCGATCTCCTTCGCGACGGTCTTGTAGACGCTGTGGTTGTCCGCGGTGACCAGCGCGTCGGCGTACAGGAAGCCGATCTCGTGCTGGCCGAGGTTGCACTCGCCCTTGGCGCCCTCGACGTCGAGTCCCGCGGCGTACATCGTGTTCCGGATGTCGCGCAGGAGCGGCTCGGCACGCGAGGTGCCGAGGATCGAGTAGTCGACGTTGTACTGGTTGACCGGCTCGAGTCCGCGGTGGCCCAGCCGGGTCGCGTCCTCGTATGACGTGTTGAACGCGATGAACTCGAGCTCGGTGCCGGCGAGGGCGACGAGGTTCCGCTCGCCGAGCGCCTCCAGCTGCCTGCGCAGGATCGCGCGCGGTGACTGTACGACGGGAGTGTGGTCGAGCCAGACCAGGTCGCACTGGACCAGGGCGGTGGCCGGGAGGTGGGGGAGCAACCGGATGGTCTCCCAGTCGGGCACGAACTCCATGTCGCCGTACCCGCGCTCCCAGGACGAGATCGCGTAGCCGTCGACGGTGTTCATGTCGATGTCGACGGCGAGCAGATAGTTGCAGCCCTCGGTGCCGTGCTCGACGACCACGTCGAGGAAGTACTGGCCGTGCATGCGCTTGCCCTGCAGTCTCCCCTGCATGTCGGTGAAGGCCAGCACGACCGTGTCGATCTCGCCGGTCTCGATCCGCTTCCGCAGGTCGTCGAGGGTCAGGTAGCGGTCGTTGGGTGGCATTCGTACTCCTCGTGATCGGCTCAGCCCAACAGGCCGCGCAGCAGCGCGGCCGTGTCGTCGCAGTGTTCTTCCATGGTCTGGCGCGCCCGGTCCGCCCGCCCGTCGAGCACGGCCCGTACGAGCGTCGCGTGCTGGGCGTCGGAGTGCGCGATGTTCGTCCTCAGCACCGGGATGGCGCTGAGCATCTCGTGCAGGCTGGCCTGGACCGAGGTCACGGCCTCGAGCATCCGGGCCGAGCCGGTGACCGCCGCGAGCGTCAGGTGGAAGCGGGAGTCGGCCTGACGATGGCGTGCTCGACTGGTCGCCCTGGCCACGGCTTCATGCGCCGCCTCGAGCCGCGCCCGTCCCTCGGGACCGAGGTCGGCCGACGCCGCCTGGTACGCCGCCCCTGGCTCGACGGTGCGACGGAACTCGAGGGCATCCAGCCAGTCCGCCCGCTGCTCTCGTGTGGTGCGTGCGGCGCGTCGCGCCGACGGTGTCTGCGGCTTCATCGTCACGACGGTGCCACCACTGCGACCGCGCGTCGTCTCGACCAGGTCCGCCGCGCGGAGGGCCGCCATCGCCTCGCGCAGCGTCGCCCTGGAGACATGCATCCGCTCGGCGAGCTCGCGCTCGGACGGCAGGGTGCTGCCCAGGGGGTACACCCCCAGCCGGATCGCGGTGGCGAGCTGCTCCACGCACGACTCGAAGGCATGACCCCGGACCGGTCGCAGCAGGACCCGCGCCAGGTCGGGCATCGGGCTGACGCCGTGTGGAGACGCGGTCACGCGGGTCAGTTTGTCAGGCGATCGGCAACTGTCAATGGTCTGGCTTCATACCGAATTTCGGTTTCGCCCTTTACGACGGATTCCGGCCGGGTCTAGCCTCCCGGACAACCGGTTCCGCTCCGAAAGGAACATGTCATGGCCGAAGCGTTCGAGGTCACCCCTCCTGGGGCTGCCGCCGAACTCACCGACGACGAGAAGCATCTGGCCAAGCTCGGGTACCGGCAGGACCTGCACCGCTCGTGGTCGGGTTTCTCCAACTTCGCGATCTCGTTCTCGATCATCTCGATCCTCGCCGGCTGCTTCACCAACTACGGGGCCGGCTTCAACAACGGCGGCCCGATCTCGATCTCGTGGTCGTGGCCGATCCTGGGCGTCTTCATCCTGATCATCGGGTTCACCATGAGCGAGCTGGTGTCGGCCGACCCGACGTCGGGCGGCATCTACTGGTGGGCCTCGAAGCTGGGCGGGCCGCGGGCCGGGTTCTTCACCGGCTGGCTGAACCTGATCGGGCTGATCGCGGTGACCGCGGGCGTGGCCTACGGGTGCGCCACGTTCATCGACCTCACCATCAGCACCTACTCCACGTCGTACG
>JAICSC010000010.1 GCA_025937085.1 Nocardioides sp. | reverse complement strand
GGGACCATCCAGAACGACATCCTCAAGGAGTTCATGGTCCGCAACACCTACATCTACCCGCCCGGCCCGAGCATGCGGATCGTCGGCGACATCTTCAGCTACACCGCCGAGCACATGCCGCGGTTCAACTCGATCTCGATCTCCGGCTACCACATGCAGGAGGCGGGGGCGACCGCCGACCTGGAGCTGGCCTACACCCTGGCCGACGGGGTCGAGTACGTCCGCACCGGCCTGGCCGCCGGTCTGGACGTGGACCGGTTCGCCCCGCGGCTGAGCTTCTTCTGGGCCATCGGCATGAACTTCTTCATGGAGGTCGCCAAGCTCCGCGCGGCCCGAGCGCTCTGGTCGCGGCTGGTGCGTGACTTCGGGCCGCAGGACCCGAAGAGCCTGAGCCTGCGCACCCACTGCCAGACCAGCGGCTGGAGCCTCACCGCCCAGGACGTCTTCAACAACGTGGCGCGGACGTGCATCGAGGCGATGGCCGCGACCCAGGGGCACACCCAGAGCCTGCACACCAACGCCCTCGACGAGGCGATCGCGCTGCCCAGCGACTTCAGCGCACGGATCGCCCGCAACACCCAGCTCCTGCTCCAGCAGGAGACCGGCACCACCTGGATCATCGACCCGTGGGCGGGCAGCTACTACGTCGAGCGGCTCACCCACGACCTGGCGGAGCGGGCCTGGGCCCACATCCAGGAGGTCGAGCTCGCGGGAGGGATGGCGCGCGCGATCGAGGAGGGCATCCCGAAGCTGCGCATCGAGGAGGCGGCCGCCCGCACCCAGGCCAGGATCGACTCCGGCACCCAGGCGGTCATCGGAGTCAACACCTACCGGCTCGACGAGAGTGTTGACGCGGAGCCCCTCGACGTACTGAAGGTGGACAACGCCGAGGTCTACCGGCAGCAGGTCGCCAAGCTCGAACGTCTTCGCGCCGAGCGCGACGGCGACGACGTACGGCGGTCGCTCGACGCGCTGACCGGAGCCGCCGGGGCTGCTGACGGGGAGGGCGAGAACCTGCTGGCCCTCGCCGTGGACGCAGCGCGTGCGAAGGCGACCGTCGGCGAGATCAGCGGCGCACTGGAGCAGGTGTGGGGCCGCCACCGAGCGCAGATCCGTACGATCTCCGGTGTGTTCCGGGACGAGTCCGATGCGGCCGGCGACCGGCTCGTCCAGGAGGTGCTCGACGCGACCGCGGCGTTCGAGGAGGCCGAGGGCCGGCGTCCGCGGATCCTGATCGCGAAGATGGGTCAGGACGGCCACGACCGCGGGCAGAAGGTGATCGTCAGCGCGTTCGCCGACATGGGCTTCGACGTCGACGTCGGGCCGCTGTTCTCCACGCCGGAGGAGGTCGCGCAGCAGGCCGTCGACGCCGACGCCCACATCGTGGGGGTCAGCAGCCTCGCCGCCGGCCACCTCACGCTCGTGCCGGCGCTGAAGAAGGCGCTGGCCGAGCACGGCCGCGGCGACATCATGGTCGTCGTGGGCGGCGTGATCCCACCCGGCGACGTGGCGACCCTCGAGGAGATGGGTGCGGCCGCCGTCTTCCAGCCGGGCACGGTGATCGCCCGCTCCGCGCTCGACCTGCTGGGCAGACTGCGCGAGCAGCTCGATCACTGACCCGGTGCGAACCGGTGGGTCACCTTTCCGCGTGGTGGTACACTCTGATCGTGACCACGACCAGGCCGCGCCACCAGGTGACCGAGACCCCCGGCCTCGCTCATGCGTTGGAAGTCGCGGCGCGTCGGTGGCCCGAGAAGTCCACGAGCGGTCAGATCGCGGCGCTGGCTGAGCTCGGCGCCGAGAGCGTCGAACGCGAGAATGCCGACCGGAAAGCGGCCAGGCGGCGTCTCGTCGAGGCCAACGCGGGTGGCTTCGAGGACGCCTATCCACCGGGATATCTGGAGGAGCTGCGCCAGGACTGGCCGGATTGATCGCGGTTGATGCCAGCGTCCTGGTCGCCTTCCTGAGTCGGGAGAACGCTCATCATCAGGCCGCATTGGAGTTGCTCGCGGCAGGGGCGTCGATCCGGATCCATCCTGTGAACCTGGCTGAATCGCTGGTCGGGTCAGTGCGGAAGAACCGAGGGACGCAGGCACTGGCCCGACTGCGAAACGTCGGAGTCGAGGAGGTCGGGCGCCTTCCGGACGAGGCGATGCGGCTCGCCGAGCTGCGTGCGTCGAGCGGGCTCAAACTTCCGAACTGCTGCGCCCTCCTCGTCGCGGAGGCGCTCGACCACAGCCTGGCGACGTTCGACGAGCGGCTCGCGCGCGTCGCTCGATCCCGTGGTGTGGACGTGGTCGGGGGGACCAGTGACGGAGGCCGGTGAGCTGGCTGCGGGCGTCGCGGCCGGCAGGCGCGCGGCCGTCTCGCGCGCGATCACCCTCGTCGAGTCCAGCCACCCCGAGCACCGCGCCCAGGCACGCGAGCTCCTCGCGGGCCTGCCTACTCCCGCGGAACCGGCCGTGCGGGTCGGCATCTCGGGGGTGCCCGGCGTCGGGAAGTCGACGTTCATCGAGGCGCTCGGGGTCCGTCTCACCGAGGCCGGTCACCGAGTTGGCGTGCTGGCGGTCGACCCGAGCAGCCGCCGCACGGGCGGGTCGGTGCTCGGCGACAAGACCCGGATGCCGGAGCTGGCCGCCGACGACCGCGCCTTCATCCGGGCCAGCCCGAGTGCTGGGACGCTGGGCGGGGTCGCCCGGGCCACGAGCCAGGCGATGCTCGTGCTCGAGGCCGCGGCGTACGACGTGGTGCTGGTGGAGACCGTCGGTGTCGGCCAGTCCGAGACCACCGTGGCGGGCATGGTCGACACGTTCCTCTTCCTGACCTTGGCTCGCACGGGCGACCAGCTCCAGGGCATCAAGCGCGGCATCCTCGAGCTGGCCGATGTGATCGCGGTGAACAAGGCTGACAGTGTCGGCGGGGATGACCGCGAGGCCGAGGCCAGGTCCGCCGCCCGCGAGCTCGGGGGCGCGCTCCGGATGGTCCACGGCCGCGAGCGCGCGCCGTCCGTCGTCACCTGCTCCGCCCTGACCGGAGCCGGTGTCGAGGGCGTGTGGGACGAGGTGCTGGCCCACCGCGACCGGCTCGGCGCCGACGGACTGGCCGAGAAGCGGGCACACCAGCAGCTCGACTTCGCGTGGGACCTGGTGCGCGACGAGCTCGAGCAACGGCTGCGCCACTCCGCGCCGGTACGCCGGGTGCGCGATGAGGTGCGCGACCTCGTGCTCCGGGGCGAGCTCCCCGCGGTCGTCGCCGCCGACCGCATCCTCGAGGCGTACGACGAGGACCCGGCATGACCCCCGTCAAGGCCCGGGCCTGGATGAGCTGGAGCAGCGGCAAGGACTCCACCCTCGCCCTGGCCGCGGCACGTGCGGACCCGGAGCTCGAGGTGGTGGGCCTGCTGACCACCCTCAACGGCGACGCCGACCGGGTGGCCATGCACGCCGTACGCCGTGACCTGCTGCGGGCGCAGGCGACCGCGCTGGGGCTGCCGCTGCACGAGGTCGACCTGCCGTGGCCCTGCAGCAACCAGGAGTACGAGGCCCTGATGACGGCGGCGATCGCGATCGCGAGGTCGGACGGGGTCTCCCGGATGGTCTTCGGTGACCTCTTCCTCGCCGACGTACGGGCCTATCGCGAGCAGGCCCTTGCCGGCACCCACGTCGAGCCGCTGTTCCCCCTCTGGGGACGCCCGACCCGCGAGCTGGCCGAGGAGATGGTCGAGCTCGGGATCCGGGCCACGCTCACCTGCGTGGACCCGCGGAAGCTGGACCCGTCCTTCGCCGGGCGGCCGTTCGACCACACCCTCCTGGCCGACCTGCCCGACCACGTGGACCCGTGCGGCGAGAACGGCGAGTTCCACACCTTCGTCCACGACGGCCCGGGCTTCGCGGCACCGATCCCGGTGCGCACCGGGGACGTGGTCGAGCGCGACGGCTTCGTGTTCGCCGACGTGGTTCCCGTTTCCTCGGTGGACGGCCCGGTGAACTAACCTCGTCTGGACATGTCCAGGGAAGAGGCGCTCGCGATCGTCGAGACGGTGGTCGACAAGCGCGAAGACGATCTGGTCGACCTGCGGCGCGACCTCCACGCCCATCCCGAGCTCTCCTGGCAGGAGCGCCGGACGACCGATCTGGTCAGCCACCACCTCGACGAGGTGGGCTGGCGGGTGACCGGCACCGGCGACTCCGGCCTCATCGCCGACCTCGGCGAGGGAGACGGTCCGCGGGTGGCGGTGCGCGCCGACCTCGACGCCCTGCCCGTCAACGACCTCACCACCGACCCGTGGCACAGCCAGGTGCCGGGTGTCGCCCACGCCTGCGGGCACGACGTCCACACCACGGCGTTGCTGGGCGCCGGTCTGGCGCTGGCCGAGGTGTACGCCGCGGGCCGCCTGCCCGGACGGGTGCGACTGCTGTTCCAGCCGGCCGAGGAGGTGATGCCGGGCGGCGCCGCCCGCCTGATGCAGCTCGGCGCCCTCGACGAGGTCGGCCGCATCTTCTGCCTGCACTGCGACCCGACGATCGACGTCGGCCAGGTCGGGCTGCGCGAGGGCCCGATCACCGGCGCCGCCGACGCGCTCGAGATCCGGCTCAGCGGTGCGGGTGGCCACACCAGCCGCCCGCACCTGACCGAGGACCTGACCTTCGCCCTGGGCAAGATCGTCACCGAGCTGCCGGCCGTCCTGTCCCGGCGCCTCGACCCGCGGGTGGGGGTCAGCGTCGTGTGGGGACGGCTCGAGGCCGGCCGCGCGATCAACGTGATCCCGGACTCCGGCAGCCTGGCCGGCACGGTGCGGATGCTCGACGCGGTCGCGTGGAGAGACATGGAGGAGCGGGTCCGCGGCCATGTCGCCGAGATCGTCGCGCCGTACGGCGTGCAGGTCGCCGTTGAATACCGACGCGGGGTGCCGCCGGTGGTCAACGACGCGGCGTCGGTCGCCCTCCTCGGCCGGGCCGTGGACGAAGTGCTGGGGACCGCCGGCCGAGCGCCGACCTCGCAGAGCCTCGGCGGCGAGGACTTCGCGTGGTACCTGACGCGGGTCTCGGGCGCGATGGGCCGGCTGGGCACCCGCGAGCCCGGCGGCCCGACGTACGACATCCACCAGGGGAACCTGCGCGTCGACGAGCGCGCCACCGCGATCGGGGCGAAGGTCCTGGCGACGGTCGCGGTCGGGGCGCTCTGAGGTTCTGGCGGCCCGGAGGGGTCACCGATCGGTAACACCTTCGAACACTCGCCCGCTTGTGGCGACGCGCGCGCCTTCGTGGTCTAAGGTGAGCCGAACATTTTTCCCGCTCCAGAGGTGCGGGACGAACGAGGAGATCCTTTTGCGCCACCCACTCAAGATCGTCGCCGCGCTCGGTGCGGCCAGTCTGCTGATCGCCGGCTGCGGCAAGCCGAGCTCCAGCAACGCCACCGAGCAGCCGAGCAGCTCCGGTCCGACCAGCTCCGCGCCCGCCTCGACCGGCAGCCTCAAGGCCTGCATGGTCCTCGACGTCGGCGGCGTCGACGACAAGTCGTTCAACCAGTCGTCGTGGGCGGGCATGCAGGCCGCCAACAAGGCGAACCCGAACATCAAGATCTCCTACATCCCGTCGTCTTCGCAGAACGACTACACGCCGAACCTGACCGCTGAGACCAACAAGGGCTGCGACACCGTGATCGCCGTCGGTGGCCTGATGGGTACGGCGGTCGCGAAGATCGCCAAGAAGGACCCCCAGCAGCACTACGCCGAGATCGACTCGCCGTCGAGCGGCAAGAACGTCTACGGCCTGCAGTACAACACCGCCCAGGGCGGCTTCCTCGGCGGCTACCTCGCCGCCGCGATGACCAAGACGGGCAAGGTCGCGACGTACGGCGGCCTCAACATCCCGCCGGTCACCATCTACATGGACGGCTTCTGGGAGGGCGTGCAGTACTTCAACAAGCAGAAGGGCAAGAACGTCCAGGTCCTCGGCTGGGACGAGAAGAACCAGAAGGGCGGCACGTTCGCCAACTCGTTCACCGACTCGAACAAGGGCAAGCAGATCACCCAGCAGTTCCAGCAGCAGGGTGCCGACATCGTGTTCCCGGTCGCCGGCGGCACCGGGGTCGGGTCGGCGGCAGCCGCGGCCCAGTCGGGCGGCCAGCTGTCCGTGATCTGGGTCGACACCGACGGCTGCGAGAGCGTCTCGCAGTACTGCAAGTACTTCCTGACCTCGGTGACCAAGAACCTCGCCGACTCGGTCGAGGAGTACGTCACCAAGGCTGCCTCGGGCACGTTCCCGAAGGGCAACTACGTCGGCACGCTGGCGAACGACGGCACCGGCCTCGCGCCGTACCACGACTTCGACAGCAAGGTCCCGGCCGACGTGAAGTCCGCTGTCGACCAGGTCAAGCAGGACATCATCTCCGGCAAGATCAAGATCACCTCGCCGAGCCAGCCCCAGTGATGCTGTGCCAGTGAGTGTGTCAGTGAGGGTGTGTCGCCCGAGCTAGAGCCGGATGGGGGAGCACCGGGCACCCGGTGCTCCCCCTCGGCACGTCCGGGACGCGTGCGTCATGATCGTGGGCCATGATTGCGCGATGATGAAATGAGCGCGCTCGGGCAGTCGGACGACAGGGAGGTCCATCAGTGAAGCTCGAGCTTCGCGGCATCACGAAGCGCTTCGGCGACCTGGTCGCCAACGACTCCATCGACCTCGTGGTGGAGCCCGGCGAGATCCACGCCCTCCTGGGCGAGAACGGCGCCGGGAAGAGCACGCTGATGAACGTGCTCTACGGGCTCTACCAGCCCGACGAGGGCCAGATCCTGGTCGACGGCGAGCCCCTGACGTTCAGCGGTCCCGGTGACGCCATGCGCGCCGGCATCGGGATGGTCCACCAGCACTTCATGCTGATCCCGGTCTTCACCGTGGCGGAGAACGTCGAGCTCGGCCACGAGCGGACCCGCTTCGGCTTCCTGAACAGTCGCGCCGCTCGCAAGGAGGTGCGGGAGGTCTCCGAGCGCTACGGGTTGCACGTGCCCGTGGACGCGCTCGTCCAGGACCTCCCCGTAGGCGTCCAGCAGCGCGTCGAGATCCTCAAGGCCCTGGTCCGGCGCGCGAAGGTACTGATCCTCGACGAGCCGACCGCCGTCCTGACGCCGCAGGAGACCGACGACCTGATGGAGGTGATGCGGTCGCTGAAGGAGGGCGGCACCTCCATCGTGTTCATCACCCACAAGCTCCGCGAGGTGCGCGCGGTCGCCGACCGGATCACCGTGATCCGTCGCGGCAAGGTGGTCGGTGAGGCCAGCCCCATGGCGTCCTCGGCCGAGCTCGCCTCGATGATGGTCGGGCGCCCGGTCTCGCTCGAGATCGAGAAGGAACCCCGAGTCCCGGGCGAGGAGGTGCTGGAGGTCGCGAACCTCCGGATCGTCGACCACACCGGCCAGGTGACCGTCGACGACGTGAGCTTCTCCGTGCGCAGTGGTGAGATCTATGCGCTGGCCGGCGTCCAGGGCAACGGGCAGACCGAGCTCACCGAGGCCCTCGTCGGGCTCGAGCAGATCGAGTCCGGACGCATCACCCTCGAGGGCAGGGACGTCACCCGAGCCGGCATCGACGCGATGATCGGGCTCGGTGTCGGGTACGTCCCCGAGGACCGCCTGCACGACGGCCTGGTCAGCAGCTTCTCGGTCGCGGAGAACCTGATCCTCGACATGTACCACCGCGAGCCGTTCTCGAACGGCATCTCCCTGGATTTGGACAGGATCCGGGAGAACGCCGACGCCCGGGTCGAGGAGTTCGACGTACGCACGTCGTCGATCGAGCACACCGCGTCCACGCTCTCCGGCGGCAACCAGCAGAAGGTCGTCCTCGCCCGCGAGCTGTCGCGTCCGCTGAAGCTGCTGGTCGTCGCCCAGCCCACGCGCGGACTCGACGTCGGCTCGATGGAGTTCGTGCACCGGCGGATCGTCACCGAGCGCGACAACGGCGCCGCGGTGGTCGTGGTCTCCACCGAGCTCGACGAGGTGCTGGGTCTGGCCGACCGGATCGGCGTGATGTACCGCGGCAAGATCATCGGAGAGATGCCGGGCGGCGCCGACCCGGAGCAGGTCGGGCTGCTGATGGCGGGTCAGGCCGCCGGCTCCGAGGGATCCGAGCCGTCCGCGAGCTCCGAGCAGGAGGTGTCCTCGTCGTGAGTGAGCAGACCGTCGACCCGGCCGCAGACCCCCAGGCGGTGCTCACGTCGTCGCAACAGGACGACGAGCCGCCCCGGGGGTTCTGGGCACGCTACGCCCGGGCGAACTCCCTGGTCGTGACCCTGCTGGCGTTCGTGACGGCGATGATCCTGGGAGGCCTCCTGATCGCGGTCGCCGACCCGCGCACCCAGGACGCGTCCCACTACTTCTTCCAGTACCCCTGGGACACCTTCCGCTACGGCTTCGCCGCGATCGGGCACGGGTACGTCGCCCTGTTCCAGGGTGCGGTGTTCAATCCGCACACCGCCGCCAAGGGCACCTGGGCCGGCTACGTCGGTCCGATCTCGGAGACGCTCACGAACGCGACGCCGCTGATCCTGGGCGGCCTCTCGGTGGGGCTGGCGTTCCGCGCGGGCCTGTTCAACATCGGTGGCCAGGGCCAGGTCATCGCCGGAGCGATCTGTGCGGGCTTCGTCGGCTTCCACTGGCAACTGCCGCCGGGCCTGCACCTGCTGCTCGGGATCATCGCCGGTGCCCTCGGCGGCGCGGCCTGGGGCGGCCTGGCCGGACTCCTCAAGGCGAAGACCGGCGCACACGAGGTGATCACCACGATCATGCTCAACTACATCGCGGTGTCCCTCCTGGCCTACCTGCTGTCGGTCAAGGGGTTCCAGGCGCCGCCCTACGGCCAGGCGATCTCCAACACCGTCCACAAGAGCGCCCAGCTGCCGCCGCTCCTCGGTAGCAGCGTCCGCGTTCACGGCGGCCTGATCCTCGCCCTCCTCGCGGCCTGGTTCGTGCACTGGCTGCTCACCAAGAGCACGCTCGGCTTCCGGCTGCGGGCGGTCGGCGCCAACCAGTTCGCGTCGCGGACTGCCGGGATGAGCGTCGAGCGCAGCTACATCACCGTGATGCTGATCGCCGGCGCGCTGTGCGGCCTGGCCGGCGTCAGCCAGATCCTCGGCACCAACAGCCAGCTCACCGGGGACATCGACGCCGGGATCGGCTTCGACGCGATCACCGTGGCCCTGCTCGGGCGCGCCAACGCCAGGGGCATCGTGGCCGCGGGTCTGCTCTTCGGGGCACTGCACGCCGGCGGCACCCAGATGCAGTCGGCGACAGGGACGCCGATCGACCTCGTGCAGGTGATCCAGTCGCTGATCGTCCTGTTCATCGCGGCGCCGATGCTGGTCCGCGCCATCTACCGGTTGAAGGGATCGACCTCCGGGGTGGCAGGCGAGCTCGCGAAAGGCTGGAACGGATGACGACCGAGGTGGCCACGGCCCCAGAGGACCTGGTCGTCGAGCACCGGGTCGCGCAGGTCCCCGTCTCGCGGGCCCAGCGCTTCGGCGCCTGCGGCGCGCTGGTCGTGATCGGCCTGGTGACGCTGTGGCGCTTCGGCATCGACGGCCACCACCACCAGGACGCCTCGATCCGGCTGGGCTCGAACTTCGCAAAGCATGTGCCGCACTTCACCGTGCCGGCGGTGCCCGTCGCCTGGGTGGCCGGCGGGCTCACCATCCTGCTCGGGCTGTTGTGGCTGGTCGTGCCGCGCCGCCGCTGGTTCGGCCCGGTCATGGGTGTCGGGATCACCCTGTTCGTGGTCGCGCTGATCTGCTGGCTCGCCTCGGCGAGCTCGTTCGCGTACGTCGACGTCGTCGGCCTCCTGACCAGCGGCATCGCCCTCTCCGTGCCCCTCATCCTCGGAGCACTCGCCGGGGTGATGTGCGAGCGCTCCGCCGTCATCAACGTCGCGATCGAGGGCCAGATGCTGGCCGGCGCCTGGGCCGCTGCGTTGTTCGGCAGCGTCATCGGGGCCGCGGCCGGACTACTGAGCGCGGCGGTGGCAGGCGCTCTGATGGGCTGGCTGCTGGCGGTCTTCGCGATCCGCTACCTGGTCAACCAGGTGGTCCTCGGCGTCGTCCTGAACGTGTTCGCTGCCGGGCTCACCGGCTTCTTCTACGACGCGTTCATGCAGCCGCACTCGCAGTCGCTGAACGAGGTCGCGGTGCTCGAGAACCACAAGGTCCCGTTGCTCGGCGACATCCCGGTGGTCGGGCCTCTGCTGTTCGACACCGGCTACATCGTCTACCTGACGTATGTCCTCATCGTGCTGGTGGACGTCTGGCTGTTCCGCACCCGCTGGGGCCTGCGCACCCGGGCCGTGGGTGAGCATCCGAAGGCTGCCGACACGGTCGGGATCCGGGTCCTGGCGATGCGCTACCGCAACGTCATCCTCGGTGGCGCCATTGCCGGGATCGGCGGGTCGTACTTCGTGTTCGCGGTCGGCTCGTTCTCGAAGAACATCACGTCGGGCCAGGGCTTCATCGCCCTCGCGGCCTTGATCTTCGGGCGCTGGAGCCCGCGTGGCGCGGTCGGGGCCGCACTGCTGTTCGGGTTCGCCTCCGCGATGCAGACGACGCTCTCGATCAACGCGCCGTCCATCCCGTCGAACTTCGTGGCGATGGTGCCCTACCTCGCGACGATCCTGGCGGTGGCCGGCCTGGTCGGGAAGGTGCGCGCACCTGCGGCCGACGGCGAGCCCTATGTCAAGGGCTGAGCTGGAGGGATGAGTGTGCCGGACTCCTTCGACTGGGAGGCACTTCGGGCAGAGGCCGTCGCGGTGTCGCGGCGCGCCTACGCGCCGTACTCCCACTACCCGGTGGGCGCGGCGGCGACCGCCGACGACGGGCGGGTCCTGGTGGGCTGCAACGTCGAGAACGCGGCGTACGGCGTCGTCCTGTGCGCCGAGTGCGGGGTCGTCAGCTCGCTGCACGCCACCGGCGGTGGAAGGCTGACGCACGTCGTCTGCGTGAACGGTCGGGGCGACGTGATCATGCCCTGCGGCCGATGCCGCCAGTTGCTGTGGGAGAACGGCGGTGCCGGGCTCGAGGTGCTGACGGCTCGCGGCGTACGCCGGATGGACGAGGTGCTGCCCGATGCGTTCGGGCCCGAGGACCTGGAGGTGGTCGATGGCGCCTGACGCGGTCGAGGTGATCGGCGCCAAGCGCGACCGTCAGGAGCTGTCGGACAGCCAGATCGACTGGGTGGTCGACGCGTACACCCGCGGGGCCGTCGCCGACGAGCAGATGGCGGCGCTGGCGATGGCGATCCTGCTGAACGGGATGAGCCGGCGTGAGATCGGCCGGTGGACCACGGCCATGATCGCATCGGGCGAGCGGATGGACTTCTCCTCGTTGTCGCGTCCGACGGCCGACAAGCACTCGACCGGCGGCGTCGGCGACAAGATCACCCTGCCGCTGGCACCCCTGGTGGCGGCGTGCGGCGTCGCCGTACCCCAGCTGAGCGGCCGCGGACTCGGCCACACCGGGGGCACGCTGGACAAGCTCGAGTCGATCCCGGGCTGGCGGGCGTCGCTGTCGAACGACGAGATGCTGTCGCAGCTGGAGTCGGTCGGCGCCGTCGTCTGCGCCGCCGGCGACGGCCTGGCGCCGGCCGACAAGAAGCTGTACGCCCTGCGCGACGTGACCGGGACGGTGCCGGCGATCCCGTTGATCGCCTCGTCGATCATGTCGAAGAAGATCGCGGAGGGCACCGGGGCCCTGGTGCTCGACGTCAAGGTCGGCACCGGAGCGTTCATGGGGACGGTCGACGAGGCACGAGAGCTGGCGACCACGATGGTCGCGCTCGGGCAGGATGCCGGGGTCAGCACGGTCGCCCTGCTCACCGACATGTCGACGCCACTCGGGCTGACCGCCGGGAACGCCGTCGAGGTGCAGGAGTCCGTGGACGTCCTGGCCGGTGGCGGCCCGGCCGACGTCGTGGAGCTCACCCTGGCTCTCGCCCGGGAGATGCTCGCCGGAGCCGGACACGACGACGTCGACCCGGCGGACCGGCTGGCCGACGGCTCGGCGATGGACGCCTGGCGGGCGATGATCTCGGCCCAGGGTGGCGACCCGTCCGCGCCGCTGCCGACGGCGCGCGAGACGCACGTCGTACCGGCACCCTCGTCGGGCACCCTGACCCGGCTCGACGCGCTCGCGGTCGGCCTGGCCGCCTGGCGGCTCGGAGCCGGACGGGCGCGCAAGGAGGACGCGGTGCAGGCCGGCGCCGGGGTCGTGTGGCACGCCCGGCCCGGCGACGTCGTCACCGAGGGTCAGCCGCTGTTCACGCTGCACACCGACGAGCCGGAGCGGTTCGACCGGGCGCTCGAGGTGCTCGAGGGCGGGTACGCCGTGGGTGACGGCTCGGCGTACACGCCCTCGCCGTTGGTGATCGAGCGGGTGGGGTAGGTCTTCGCGGGCGGTGGTTTCGAGACGCTCGCAGAGCTCGCTCCTCAACCACCGGTGGCTCCTCAACCACCGGTGGCTCCTCAACCACCGGTGGCTCGTCAGCTTCCGATGAGAAGGACTACGGTTTCGGCGACGCAGGCGGGCTTGTCCTGGCCCTCGATCTCGACGGTGTGCTTGAAGGTCAGCTGCTTGCCGGTGGGGAGGTCGGTGACCTCGCCCATCACCACCCGGCTTCGGATCCTGGAGCCCACCCGCACCGGGTTCGGGAAGCGGACCTTGTTCACGCCGTAGTTGAGCTTGGCGCCCGGCGTCTCGAGGGAGAACACCTGGCCCCCGAGGTACGGGACCAACGACAGGGTCAGGTACCCGTGGGCGATGGTGCCGCCGAACGGGCCGGCCTTCGCGCGCTCGACGTCGACGTGGATCCACTGGTGGTCGCCGGTCGCGTCGGCGAAGCCGTCGACCCGGCCCTGGTCGATCTCCAGCCAGTCGCTGGTGCCGAGCTCCTCACCGGCGAGGCCGGACAGCTCATCGAGGTCGTCGAGGACGCGCATCGGTTCTCCTGCCCATGAGACGGTCTGCGAGGATTCGGGCCATGCCAGAACGTACCCGGCCCGGCCGCGACGAGATCCTGAGGGCCCCGAAGGTGCTCCTGCACGACCATCTCGACGGCGGGCTGCGTCCGCGGACCGTGCTGGAGCTGGCCGCGGACGTCGGGCACGCGCTCCCGGCCCACGACGAGGAAGCGCTGGGCCGGTGGTTCGCCGAGTCCGCCGACTCCGGCTCGCTGGTGCGCTACCTCGAGACGTTCGAGCACACGGTCGGGGTGATGCAGACCGAGGACGCCATCGAGCGGGTCGCCCGCGAGTGCGTCGCCGACCTCGCGGCCGACGGAGTGGTGTACGCCGAGGTCCGGTACGCACCGGAGCAGCACGTGAGCGCCGGCCTCACCCTGGACCAGGTCGTCGGCGCGGTCCGGTCAGGGTTCGAGGCGGGAATGGTCGACGCAGACGGGCGGATCGTCGTGCGCCAGCTGCTCACCGCGATGCGACACCAGGCACGCTCCCGCGAGATCGCGGAGCTGTCGGTCGCCTGGCGCGACGCCGGCGTGGTCGGCTTCGACATCGCCGGGGCCGAGGCCGGGTTCCCGCCGACCCGTCACCTCGACGCGTTCGAGTACCTCCAGCGCCAGAACTCCCACTTCACCATCCACGCCGGCGAGGCCTTCGGACTGCCGTCGATCTGGGAGGCGATCCAGTGGTGTGGCGCCGACCGGCTCGGCCACGGCGTCCGGATCGTCGACGACATCAAGGTGGACGAGGACGGCACGGCCCACCTCGGTCGGCTCGCGGCGTACGTCCGCGACAAGCGCATCCCCCTCGAGCTGGCCCCTGCCTCCAACGTCCAGACCGGTGCGGCCCCTTCGATCGCCGAGCACCCGATCGGGCTGCTCACCGACCTCCGCTTCCGGGTCACCGTCAACACCGACAACCGGCTGATGAGCCAGACCTCCATGACCAGCGAGATGGCTGCCCTGGTCGACGCGTTCGGCTATGACCTGCCCCGGCTCCGCTGGTTCACGATCAACGCGATGAAGTCGGCCTTCCTGCCCTTCGACGAGCGGCTGGCGATCATCGAGGAGGTCGTCAAGCCGGGGTACGCCGCCCTGGGCGCGGCCTGACCCGCAGCCCGGGAGAAGGTGGTCGGGCAGTGCGTCAATGAGCACGCCCGTGCTCATTGACGTACTGCTCGCAGGGTTCCCTCCACGGGGCGCGAGCGGTGATCCACAGGGACCCGGCAGCGCGCGGATGAGCTCCGCGCCCTTCGCCTAGCGTCACCCGCATGCTCGTCTCCGGACGTCACGCCGTCCGCCTCCTGCTCGTGCACGGTGCCGCGACCGGGGAGGCCCAGGCCCGGGCGCTTCTGCGTGCCGGAGCGGCCGGCATCGGCACCATCACCGACACGGGCGTGTTCTTCGATGGCGACCGGGTCAGGGAGCTGGCCGAGCGGTCGTCGCTCGATCGACAGGCCCAGGAGGCGTCGTGCCCTCGGGGTGTGTACATCGCCCGGCTGTCCCGCGCGACGGTGCTGGACCTGACTCGCCCCTGGGCCGACGTGACGCGTCAGGTGAACCGGGTGCCGCGCATGCCGACGATGACGGTGGCATTGCTGGAGGTCCACCTGCGGATCGCCGGTCGACTCCCGTGGGTGGCGACACTCCACGGCTTCGTCGTACATGGGGCGGAGCTGGTCGGGTTCGAGACCGACCCCGACGGCGTCGGGCGCTTCCGACTCGAGGCACCGGGTGAGTGGTTCGCGGCATGGCGGGACCGACGACTGCCCGGGACGCCCGGCGGTCGTCCGTGGGTCATCCGGCGGCCGACAGTGCTCTGATCCGCTCGGCCGCCTCCGCCACGGTGACCACCTCGCACCCGTGCGCGGCCGCGTCGGCGATCACCCGACGCTGCGCGCGCATCAGCGCCCAGCCGCGACGGAGCAGGACCAGCGGTGGCTTGCGGTGCTCCCGCAGGTCCCGGGTCAGGCGCCGCCAGAAGGTCACCAGCGGCAGCTGGCGCAGACACAGTGCCGCGCTCAGGACGCCGGAGGTGCGGCACGCCGCAACCACCTCCTGGGCGAAGATCCCCTCGGCCACGAACAGCCGGGCTCCGTCCAGGTCCACCACGTGGCTGCCGGAGGGGCCGTTGCGGGCGATGTCGTATACCGGAGCCACCGTCCGGCCGGTCGTCGCCAGCTCGCAGATCGCCGCGACCGCGGCGTCGTGGTGCCAGGAGCGCGGGTCGTCCCAGTCGACCAGCCCGGCGTTGGCGCCGTGGTCGATGCGTGGGAGGGCGGGATCGTCGCCGGACCGGTAGAAGTCGTCCAGGCGCAGGATCGGCAGCCCGGTGTGCCTCGCGAGTCGCGACTTCCCGACACCCGAAGGACCGGCCAGCACCACGACGCGGGCCAGGACACGGGCCAGGTCACGGGCCGGGTCACGGGCCGGGACCGGAGGGGGCACCGCGACATTGTGCCGGACCCGATCGGGGGGTGGACGAGCGGGCCCTGCCGCCCGGAGACACGCCGGTTTCGCCGAATCGTCCACGGGCCAGAGTAAAAGTGCTGAGACTGGCCTCGCGGCCAGGGGAGCCGCGCCACGGACCTGGGGGGAACCTGTCGATGCGCGTGTCCATGTCTCGTCCCGTCGCAGCGGCACTGGCAGGCGCGCTCGTGCTGCTCGCGAGCCCGACGGCGTCCGCGACCCTCCCGGTGGCACGGGCGCACCATCACCGGCACGTCGTCAAGGTCAAGGTCGACCCGCGACTGTTCGGCGTCCACGACGCCCACCTGACCTCTCTGTCGCGCAAGGGCACGGGCTCCATCCGACTGTGGGACACCGGGACGAAGTGGGCTGACATCGAGCCGACGGAGAACAACTGGAGCTGGAGCAGGCTCGACTCGATCGTCAGGCGGGCCCACGCCAACGGCACCGAGGTCACCCTCGTGCTCGGGCTGTCGCCGGACTACGCCGCCGCCAAGCCCACCGACGCGCCCAACGTGACGAAGTACGAGAACTACCTGCGCAAGGTGATGCAGCGATACGCGCCCGCGCGCTGGGGCTATCGCGGCATCGCCGCCTACCAGGTCTGGAACGAGGCCAACATCGAGACGTTCTGGACCGGGACCGTCAGCCAGATCGCCCAGCTGACGAAGGCGGCGTACGACGTGCGCAACGAGGTCGACCGCGGCGCCCTGATCGTGGCGCCCGCGATGGTCACCCGGCTGAAGTACGAGCAGAAGGGCATCTCGCGGTTCTACGGCGCGACCGTGCCCTCGACCGGTCAACCGGTCTGGAGGTACGTCGACGCCATCTCGCTGAACCTCTACCCGACCGACCGGGTTGCGACCTCGTCCGGAGGGAACCGCCCGGCGACACCCGAGGACGCGATCGGCCTGCTGAACACCGTGCGCGGCCGGCTGGCCCGGGCCCACGTCCCAGCCTCGATCCCGATCTGGGATACCGAGATCAACTACGGCATGCGCACCGGCACCATGGCGGGGCGCCCGGCTGCCTCGATCTCGAGCAGCCACCAGACCGCCTACCTCATGCGGACCTACCTGCTGAACGCCGCTCAGGGTGTCAAGCGCGTCGACTGGTACGCCTATGACATGGGTCGGCTGACAACCGGCGGCACCCTCGGGAACACGCTGCTGACCGACCCGAAGAACCTGGCCGCGGGGATCCGGACGCCGGCGGGACTCGCGTTCAGCCGGATCCGGGCGTGGATGAAGGGCACCCTGATCGGTACGACCACCCAGCGGCCCTGCATCACCGATCGACGAGGCACCTACACCTGCAAGATCCGGTACGCGCACGGCGTGGGCCGTGTGTACTGGAACCCCTACCGGACGGCCAAGGTGCGACTGGTGAAGTCGGCTCACCGGAAGACCAACGAGTTCGGTGCCCGCTCCCGGGTCACGGGAGGACAGAAGCTCCGGGTCAACTACCGTCCGGTCCTCGTCCGGTCCAGGCGATGAGCGGGGCCACGGCGCGACTCTCCGGGCTGTTCGCCGTGCTGGTCGTGCTGGTCGTCGGGCTCACCGCGACGCTGATGCTCCTCGCCTGTACGCCGGCGACCGCGACCGATGTCCGGGTCCGGCACGGACTCTTCGGCATGCACGACGCGTCCGGGCTCTCGGCCGACCGGCTCCGACCCGGATCCGTCCGGCTCTGGGACACCGGCACCCAGTGGCAGCAGATCGAGACCACGAGGGGCCACTACGACTGGTCGCACCTCGACGCCCTCGTGCGCAACGCCCACCGGCATCACCAGCACGTGACCATGGTGGTGGCGATGACACCGTCGTTCTACGCCGCGCGCCCGACCGACCCGCCGCGCAGGATCGCTCGCTACAAGGCCTTCGTCCATGCCCTCATGAAGCGCTACCGCAGCTTCCACGGGTACCGGGGGATCAACGCCTACCAGGTCTGGAACGAAGGGAACATCGCAACCTTCTGGACCGCGAGCCCGGCGCGGCTCGCACAGCTCACCCGCGCGATGGACGAGGTGCGGGACAACGTCGACCCGCAGGCCCGGGTGATCGGGCCGGCGATGGTCACCCGGCTGCGGTACGAGATGAAGGGGCTGTCGGCGTTCTACCGCCAACGGGTGCACGGCGTGCCGGTCTGGCGCTTCGTCGATGCGGTCAGCCTGAACCTGTACCCGGAGCCGAGGTACCACCGCCGGCCCGGCACGCCCGAGGACAGCATGCGCCTGCTGGCGCGGGCCCGGCATCGGCTGGACCGGGCCGGAGTCCCCAGATCCGAGCCGGTCTGGAACACCGAGATCAACTACGGCATGGGCCGAGGGACGGCGACCAAGCGGATCTCCGGCACCCGGCAGGCGGCTTACGTCGTGCGGACCTACCTGCTCAACGCCGCCGCGGGCGTCAAGCGGGTCGACTGGTACCGCTACGACCTCGGCCTGCTGGACGGAGGCGGGACGCTCGGCAACACACTGCTCTCCGACCCGACCCACCACCGCCACGTCACCGCCGCAGGGCACGCCTTCCGACGGGTGCAACGGTGGATGCACGGGCGCCTGCTGGGGACACCGGGCCACCGGCCCTGCCGCAGGGACTCCCACGGCACCTACACCTGCGTGGTGAAGGACGCCGAGGGCAAGCGCCGGATCTACTGGAACCCCTATCGGAAGGCCACCGTCCGGCTGGCGAGCGGCGCTCGGCACCTCCAAGGCGTGCGCGGTGGTGTGACCCGTGTGCAGGGCGGCTCCCGGATCACCGTCGACTACCGGCCCGTCTACGCGTTCCACTGACGGCCGGCCAGGGCTCAGCCCGGGCTCAGACCCCGATCGGGTGCCAGACCGTCTTGGTCTCCAGGACGTCGGTCATCCGGTCCAGGCCGGGCTCGACGCTCCAGTCCGGCTCGGCCGCGGGGGCGCGACGTACTCGTTTGAGGTTCGCGGCGGCCTGGATCTCGAGCTCGGTGGCCTGCTCGGGGTCGCCGGCCAGGCCGGTCAGGTCGAGGGCGTTGACGTCCATGTGCGAGGCGAGCGTGGGGGCGGTGCGGTCCAGCGAGCCGGTGAGGATATTGACCACGCCGCCGGGGACGTCCGAGGTGGCGAGCACTTCTGCGAACGTGACCGCCGGCAGTGGCCGCTCGGTCGACGCCGCGACGACGACGGTGTCCCCGGCGACGATGACGGGAGCGACCACGCTGACCAGGCCGAGCAGGCTGGACCCCTGCGGCGCGAGCACCGCGACGACGCCGGTCGGCTCCGGCGTGGACAGGTTGAAGAACGGCCCGGCCACCGGGTTGGCGTTCCCGACGACCTGGGTGAGCTTGTCGGCCCACCCGGCGTACCACACGAGCCGGTCGATCGACTCGTCGAGGACCTTGCCGGCGGCCGCGGGGGTGCGACCCTCGCCCTGCCGGAGCGCCTCGACGAACTGCGGCCGGCGGTCCTCCATCACCTCGGCGATGCGGTAGACCACCTGACCGCGGTTGTACGCCGTGCGACCGGACCACCCGGGGAACGCCTTGCGGGCCGCGGCGACCGCGTCCCGGGCGTCCTTGCGCGAGGCCAGTGCGGCGTTGGCGACGAACCGGCCGCGCACGTCGCTGACGACGTAGGAGTGTCCGGACTCCGAGCGCGGGAACCCGCCGCCGATGAACAGCTTGTAGGTCTTCCTGACATCTATACGCGTCGACGCAGTGTTCATCGCAGATATGCCTCCAGACCGTGCCGCCCGCCCTCGCGGCCGTAGCCGGACTCCTTGTAGCCGCCGAACGGGCTGGTCGGGTCGAACTTGTTGAACGTGTTGGCCCACACGACTCCGGCGCGCAGGGCGTTGGCCACCTTCAGGATCCGCGACCCCTTCTCGGTCCAGACGCCGGCAGAGAGCCCGTACGGCGTGTTGTTGGCCTTCTCGACCGCCTCACCCGGGGTGCGGAACGTCAGCACCGACAGGACCGGGCCGAAGATCTCCTCGCGGGCGATCCGGTGCGCCTGGGTGACACCGGTGAAGACGGTCGGAGGGAACCAGAACCCGTGGTCGGGAAGGTCGCAGGGCGCCGACCAGCGCTCGGCGCCCTCCTGCTCGCCGATCTGCGAGAGCCGGCGGATCTTGGCGAGCTGCTCGGCGGAGTTGATCGCGCCGACGTCGGTGTTCTTGTCCAGCGGGTCCCCCACGCGGAGCGTGCCCATGCGTCGCTTGAGGCGGCCGAGCACCTCGTCGGCGACGCTCTCCTGCACCAGCAGCCGGGAGCCGGCGCAGCAGACGTGTCCCTGGTTGAAGAAGATGCCGTTGACGATCCCCTCGACCGCCTGGTCGAGCGGCGCGTCGTCGAAGACGATGTTCGCGGCCTTGCCGCCGAGCTCGAGGGTCACCCGCTTGTCGGAGCCGGCGACGGACTTGGCGATCGCCCGACCCACCTCGGTGGAGCCGGTGAACGCGACCTTGTCGACATCCGGGTGGGAGACCAGGGTCCGGCCGGTGTCGCCGGCGCCGGTGATGATGTTGACGACGCCGGGCGGCAGGTCGGCCTGCTGGCAGATCTCGGCGAACAGCAGCGCCGTCAGCGGCGTGGTCTCGGCCGGCTTGAGAACGACGGTGTTGCCACAGGCGAGGGCCGGAGCGATCTTCCACGACAGCATCAGCAGCGGGAAGTTCCAGGGGATGACCTGGCCGGCGACACCGAGCGACTCAGTGCCATGGCCGGAGTACTTCAGCTTGTCCGCCCAGCCGGCGTAGTAGAAGAAGTGCGCGGCCGCGATGGGGACGTCGACGTCGCGGGTCTCCTTGATCGGCTTGCCGTTGTCGATCGACTCCAGCACGGCCAGCTCGCGGCCTCGCTCCTGGATGATCCGGGCGATCCGGAACAGGTACTTGGCCCGCTCCTTGCCCGGCATCCGCCCCCAGACCCTGCTGTGTGCTCGCCGCGCCGCCTTCACCGCGAGGTCGACGTCCGTCTCGTCGGCCTCGGCGACCTCGGACAGCACCTCCTCGGTCGACGGGCTGATCGTCTTGAAGCTGCGGCCATGACCGTCGACGAACTCTCCGCCGACGAACAGTCCGTACGACGGCTTGATGTCCACGATCGCCCGCGACTCGGGCGCGGGTGCGTACTCGAAGGTGTTCATCGCCTCAGTCCAGGGTGAAGTAGTCGGGGCCGGAGTAGCGGCCGGTGGCGAGCCTGGTGCGCTGCATGAGCAGGTCGTTGAGGAGCGTCGAGGCGCCGAACCGGAACCAGTCGGGCTCCAGCCAGTCGGGGCCCGCGACCTCGTTCACCATCACGAGGTACTTGATCGCGTCCTTGCTGGTCCGGATCCCACCCGCCGGCTTCACCCCGACCATCCGGCCCGTCTGCTCGCGGTAGTCGCGGACCGCCTCGAGCATCACCAGGGTCACCGGCGGGGTCGCCGCCGGCTGGACCTTGCCGGTGGAGGTCTTGATGAAGTCGGCCCCGGCCATCATCGCCAGCCAGCTGGCGCGACGTACGTTGTCGTAGGTCTGCAGCTCGCCGGTCTCGAGGATCACCTTCAGGTGGGCGGCGCCGCCCTCCCCGGCGCACGCCTCGCGCACCGCTCCGATCTCCTCGAAGACCTGGAGGTAGTGACCTGCCAGGAACGCTCCGCGGTCGATCACCATGTCCACCTCGTCGGCCCCCGCAGCGACCGCGTCGCGGGTGTCGGCGAGCTTGACGTCCATCGCGGCCCGCCCGCTCGGGAACGCGGTCGCCACCGATGCCACGTGGACCTCGCTGGCCCCCAGGGCCTCCTTCGCCACCGCGACCATGTCGGGATAGACACACACGGCGGCGACCGGCGGACAGGTCGGGTCGGCCGGGTCCGGGCGCATCGCCTTGGCGGACAGGGCCTTCACCTTCCCGCGGGTGTCCTGACCCTCGAGGGTGGTGAGGTCGACCATCCGGATCGCGAGGTCGATCGCGAACGCCTTCGCCGTGGTCTTGATCGACCGGGTGCCCAGGCCCGCGGCCCGCTGCTCGGCACCGACCTGGTCGACTCCGGGGAGCCCGTGCAGGAAGCGCCGGAGCGACGACTCGGAGGCGGTGACGTCGGCCCAGCCAGGCTCGACCGGGTCGTCGTGGGGACCGGCGGTCGGCGTGGCTGTGCTCGTCACCAACCCAGCATAGAGTTGAGGGTCCGACGCCCGGAACTCGAGCGACGACGGAGGAGCCGACATGGCCGACCAGGTCACACGTTTCCGGCCGACCAACGGCCGGGTGATGGGCGCTTTGGGCCTCGCTCTGTGCGTGGTCGTGGCGGTGGCCCTGATCGTCTCCGAGCCGCCCCGGGTCGCGGTGGGGTGGGTCCTGGCCTGCGGGTTCCTCGCCGTCCTGATGTGGTCGGCGATGCTCCGGCCGAGCGTCTGGGCCACCCCGACCGAGCTGCACCTGCGCAGCGTCTTCGCGAGCGTGTCGATCCCGCTCGCGTCGGTCGAGAACGTGGTCGTACGCCGGTACCTTCTGGTGCGCTCGGGCGGTCACAAGTACATCTGCCCGGCCATCAGCCGGTCGCTGCGCCGGACCGTGCGCAGCGAGATGAAGTGGAGCGGCCGGCAGTTCATGCTGCCGGGGGCGTCCGAGGAGCGGATCGCCGGCGGCCGGCTGCAGACCGAGGTCCACGACCAGCACGAGCTGAGCTACCCGGACTTCGTCGAGCAGCAGATCACCCAGCTGGCCGCGAACGACCGAGCCCGGCGTGGCATCGAGGAGCGCTCCGAGGAGGAGTACGAGCTGGGGTCGCGCGTCGTACGCCGCCTCGCGTGGCCCGAGATCGCCGGCCTGGCGGTCCTGGCGGTCGCGTTCGTGGTGGCGCTGGTCATCTCAGGCTGAGGAGCGAGCTCGTCAACCACCGGAGGCCCCGAAGGCGGCGGCCCTGATGTCGTCGCGCAGTGCGTCGAGCCGGGCAGCCGCGGAGATGCGCGCCGCGTCGACCCCCGCGTCGGCGTCGACCGGGACAACGACCTCCAGGTAGCACTTGAGCTTGGCCTCGGTCCCGCTCGGGCGCACGATCACGCGGGCGTCGCCGGCCAGGTGGTACCGCAGGCCCTCGGTGGGCGGCAGCCCGCCGTCGCCGCGCGACAGGTCGTCGACGGACTCGACGGGCAGCCCGCCGAGCACCGCCGGCGGGTTCGCCCGGAGGCGCTGCATCGCGGCGCCGATCTCGGCCAGGTCGGTCACCCGCACGGACAGCTGGTCGGTCGCGTGGAGCCCGTGCGCGAGGGAGAGGTCGTCCAGCACGTCGACCAGGGAGCGTCCCTGTGCCTTCTCGGCGGCCGCCAGCTCGCACAGCAGCAGCAGGGCTGACACGCCGTCCTTGTCCTTCACGTGCTCCGGGTCGACGCAGTACCCCAGGGCCTCCTCGTAACCGAAGACCAACCCGTCGACCTTGCTGATCCACTTGAAGCCGGTCAGGGTCTCGGCGAACGGCTGACCCGCCGCGGCCGCCATCTTCCCCAGCAGGGTCGAGGAGACGATCGAGCACGCGTAGGTGCCGGTGTGCCCGCTGGTCAGCAGGTGGTGTGCCAGCAGGGCCCCCACCTCGTCGCCGCGGAGCATCCGCCAGCCGTGGGCGTCCGGGACGGCGGCGGCACACCGGTCCGCGTCGGGGTCGTTGGCGACCACCAGGTCGACATGCCGGTCCGCCGCGAGCGCGATCGCCAGGTCCATCGCGCCGGCCTCCTCCGGGTTGGGGAACGACACCGTGGGGAAGTCGGCGTCCGGCTGCTCCTGCTGGGGTACGACGTACGGCGGGTCGAACCCGGCGGTCTCGAGCACCTGGACCACCGAGGCGCCGCCCACGCCGTGCAAGGGTGTGTACACGAGTCGCAGGTCGCGTGGACCGTCGCCCGCCAGCCCGGCGACGGTGTCGAGGTAGGCGTCGACGATGCTCTCGCCGAGGACGGTCCACCCGTCGCCGCGCGGGACCTCCGACACCGGGCCGACCGCGTCGATGCGCGCCGAGATCTCCGCGTCGGCCGGCGGGACGATCTGACTGCCGTCGCCCAGGTAGACCTTGTAGCCGTTGTCGCGCGGGGGGTTGTGACTCGCGGTGACCATCACGCCCGCCACGCAGCCGAGCTCCCTGATCGCGAAGGCGAGCTGCGGCGTCGGCAGGGGACGCGGGAGCACGAGGGCCCGCAGGCCCGCGCCGGTCATCACCTCCGCGGTGTCGCGGGCGAACACCTCGGAGTTGTGCCGGGCGTCGTACCCGATCACGACGGCGGCGTCGCGACCCGCGCCCTCCTCCTTCGGGCTGTGCCCGGCGAGGTACGCCGCGAGGCCGGCAGCCGCGCGGGTCACCACCACGCGGTTCATCCGGTTGGAGCCCGCACCGAGCTCGCCGCGGAGGCCGGCCGTGCCGAACTCGAGCGTCCCGTCGAACCGGTCCTCGAGGTCGGCCCGCGCCCCATCGTCGCCTGCGGCCACAGCGGTCAGCAGCGCCTCGAGCTCCGCCCGCGTCTCGGGGTCGGGGTCGTCGGCAGCCCACGCGCGGGCTCGTGCGGTCAGCTCGTCGATCGCGTCGCTCACGCTGGCAGGCTAGTGGGCTGGCAGGCTGGAGAGTGTGAGCAGCCTCCCTCCGCCCGCCGACCGGGAGCGGCCGGTCGCGGTGCTGATCCGGGAGCTGGACGCGCTGGTCGGGCGCGACCGGCTCGTCGAGGTGTGTGTCGACCTGCTCGAGGGCGCCGAACGCACGGCGTACGTGCCCGAGCTGCGCTACCTGACCGGCCATGACTGGGCGGAGGGCGCGCCCGTGCACGACTCCGAGGTCTGGAAGGACTACTGGGTGCGCATGTGGGGCGCCCGGGGGCTACTCCACTGCTGGCACGACTCGGCGACGCGGCCGGTGGTCGCGGGTCTCGCCGACGAGCACTACCGCCCCGCGGAGATGTGTCTGAAGGTCTCCGCCAGGCACGAGGTCGCCGGATCTGGCCCGGCGGCGGCGCT
>JAICSC010000210.1 GCA_025937085.1 Nocardioides sp. | reverse complement strand
TGCCGTCTCTGCTGATCTACGTGGCCGCTGGTCTGTCGGGAATGCGGCTGCGCACGTTCCTGGCTTTCGACGTCGTCGGCACGTTGCTGTGGGTCGGCCCGATGGTCGGCCTGGGATATGCGGTCGGCAAGCCCGCGGTCGTCGTGGTCCACCGGATCGACCACTACTCCACCCTCCTGACCATCTTGGTCGTCCTGGTGGTGATCGGCGTACAGGCTCGGAGAGGCCGTCGCGCAATCAACTGATGCGTCCACTGTTCCGTGCGTCCGGTCACGCG
Organism: Nocardioides sp.; assembly: GCA_025937085.1. Lineage (GTDB taxonomy): Bacteria > Actinomycetota > Actinomycetes > Propionibacteriales > Nocardioidaceae > Nocardioides. The sequence goes on along the minus strand of JAICSC010000210.1, from coordinate 6,115 downwards.
ATCGGCGCATGCCGGGATGACCTCGACGCATCTGAATCGCACGGTGAGCTGTCCCGCACACCAGGTGGACACGGAAATCGTCTTGGAAATCGAATAGTGTCGCGCCATGGCTGAGGAGGTGACGCCGCCCCGAAACACGACGGCCGAAGGGCGAGCCGAGCGTGACGAGAGCTACGTCAGGTCAGCGGTTGCTCTCGGCTTGGTTGTCGCGATCATCGGTTTCATCGACGGCCTGGTGATGGCTTTCAAGAGGCATGTCGCTCAGTGTCCTAACGGCCACTACTTTCCCCCCGGCACCACCAACTTCAATTGTTACGTCCATCCGCACGCGGGAGACGGCATTGCGGTCGCGGTGATCTCAATCCTGCTTGGAACGCTGGTCTGGTTGGCCGGCATCTCCGCCGTCGCAAGCGTTCGTGGCCGCTCCTCGGCCGGCGAGGTCGATGCCAAGGAGCGGCCCAAAGCCCCCTAGCTTAGCCAGCCCCCCGCGAGGGACCACTGTCGCTCACATTGGTGCATTCGCGACACGACCTCGATGGTGTTGGGCCGCGCGCGGCTCGGACACTGTCCTCTTCCACGCCTGGAAGCCGCCGGTCAGGGGAGGCTGCTGAAGCGACCCGTGCCGGCGTCGTTGCCAGCCCCACGCCGTACGTGAGTAACTGCTGCGACGTTGTCGTATGGCGCTCGACCTGTTCGTAGAGCTGGTGAGGGACCGCCATGAGGGCGCCGTCAGGACTACAGGAGATGACACAGATGCAGCATCCGCGGCCCGTCGCCCGCCGTCTCTTCGATCTCACCGAGCCGATCTCGCTGGTCAACTTCTTCTCCCCGGAGCCCAATGCCTCGATGGCGGCGCTCGGCTTTCGCAACTACTGGGACGGATACTTCGCTGGACGATCTGCGCCGCTCGGCCGGGTGCCGGCCGAGGTGGTCCACGCGGCCTTCTACAACTTCGCCGAGGGCGAGGTGGCCCGCCACATCCCGAAGGTCTGGGACACGACCACACCTCGGGCAGCACACGCCGCGCGTGAGCAGGGATGCGTGGCGGCGCTGCGGCGGATCCTCGGCGACCTCGTCGAGACTCCCGAGTTCGTGCAGGCCGCCGACCTCCTCGCCAAGGCCTCGACCGGCGCCCCGACCGAGGGACGGGTCATGTACGCCGGCCTCCGCGCCCTCCCGATGCCCGCCGAACCCGTGGCCCGGCTCTGGCACGCGGCCAACACGCTCCGCGAGCACCGCGGGGACGGCCACATCGCTGCCCTTGTCTCCGAGCGGATCGGCGGGACCGAGGCCCACGTGCTCAGCGCCCTCGACATGGGCATCTACCCGGCGGAGTCGTTCGGCCGGATCCACCACCTCCCCGGGGCCCGCCTGGCCGAGGTCATGGATGGACTGCGCGACCGCGGCCTCCTCGACGCCTCCGGCCGCTTCACCGACGCCGGGCGTGCGACCAAGGACCGGATCGAGTCACAGACCGACGCCCTCGCAGAAGCCCCGTACGACGCGATGGAGCCACCCGAGCTCGGCCAACTGATCGCTCTGCTCGAGCCCATCTCCAGTAGGCTCGAGGCCACGGGATCGCAGTAGAGATCCAGCTGTCCCACACCCACCGGAGCGGCCTACCCGGACGCAAATGCCAGAGGCCGCCACGTACTGGCGCCTCGGCAGCGCTCGGCGCAGGATGAAGGAGCCCTACTCCTTGTGCCTGAAGTCCAGGATCAGGCTGAGGCAGAACGCCGTCACCACCAGGGCGCCAGCGACCAACGCGACGGCCTGGTCCGATGCTCTCGTACGGGTCAGGAGCAGCCCCGAAAGTGCCAGAGCCACAACGACTGACGCCGCGATCTTCCAGTCATCGCCGACCAGTAGGTCGTACCAGAACTTCCCGAACTCGGTCAGGATCTTCACTCGCTCACCTGCCCGGCACGGGCGGAGGGTGCCTGAGAACCCCCGTCGAGCGGCCGACTCAACACGGCGATGAACACGCGCGAGACAAGGAACCACACGACCAACAGAACGACGATCGCGGCGTCCGAGCCGGGCCACGCGACACTTTCGTGACCACGGCGGAAGACACCGAGACCCTCCACAGCCCAAAAGGTGCCGAACGACGCCAGCAACAGCCCCACGCCGTACTTCATGGTGTTCTCGGGGATCATCGCCAGTGGCTTGCGGAAACCGACCGCCAGGATCGCCACCGCGATGACGGCCGCCACGGCCCCGAACACCGCCACCGGGACGTTGTGGGCGTTCAGACCGAAGGTGATCACGATGAACACGACCTCCATGCCCTCCAGGAACGTGCCTTTGAGGGAGACCATGAAGGAGAACATGTCGAACCCCCGAGGTCGAGCGCCGGCCAGCAGTGCGGCCCGCTGCTGTTCCTCGAAGATCATCTCCTCGTCGTGAATCGACTTCCGATGCGACGCCCTCAAGATGGCCTTGCGCAGCCACTGCAGGCCGAAGATCAACAGCAGGCCACCGATCACCAGCTGGAGCACGGCCTCGGGCAACCACGACGTGAGCGCGTACCCGAACACCGCTGTCACCACAGCGAGTGCCACGAGCCCCGTAGCGACTCCCGACCAAGTCGAGCGCCAGCCCCGAGTGAAGCCCATCGCCATGATGATCGTCGTGGCTTCCACGGCCTCCACGAAACAGGCGACGAACGTCGCCAGGAGAAGGGCCGAGGCTGCTGTGGTCACACCGACTCCGATCGGAAAGTGCCGCCGCGGGCCGTGTGAAACCGTCGTTCCTGCTCCGGCATCACAAGTATCCCCGCCTGGGTGGCGAGCGTTTCAACCAGGGTGTCGGCCACCACGGCGTCCACGGAAGCGTCTGGATTCCTGTGCCGACGCCGGTCTCCGTCCTCCACGGCGGCAACGTACTTCCGGGCCCAAAGCGAGCGCGAGGTCAACGTGGTAAGCGGGCCCCATCGCCTGGCGTCCGCGACGAGCCCGTACCCCCTGCAGCACCAGGATGGTCCGGTCGAGTGGTGGGAGTGCAGGCGACGACGCGTGCATCGCTCGGGCGCTTGTGCGACGTGTCGAGGCACCTGACACGTCCAGGGGACCTGTTAGGTTACGCGCGACTTCTTAACACGTTGCATATTTGCAACGCTGCTCTCGTCCTTCCGGAGCTCAGCTCAGGCGAGCTTGCGTGGATCGGGGAATCCGAGGCTGGTGTAGCCGGGTGCGCGTTTGGTGAGCGCGGCCGCGAGAACGGGCACCTCGACGTCGTGGTAGTCGTGCACCTCGGCGGTCTGCTTGCCCGGATGCGCTCGGAGGATGCGGCCGGCGCACTGGACGAGACGGCCTTTGAACGGAACCGGTCCCGCCAGGAGCAGGGTGTCGAGTGCGGGACAGTCGAAGCCTTCGCCGACGAAGTGGCCGGTGGCGACCACAAGCAGCGGCGAATCGGACGGGTTGAGACGCTTGATGGCCGCGGCGCGCTGCTTGGCGCCCATACCGCCCCGGTGCGACCACTCTCGTCCTGGCTTGCGCCCATGAACGTGTGCTGAGGGTCGGTGGTGGTTCCCCTGTGGGGTCGGCCAGGGTGGCCGTGGTTTGGTTGGTCATGTTGGGGCACCGTGCGGGCAGGTTCGCTCGCGGCAGTCGGAACGATCTGGCACATCGCGGCGCCCACGAATGCGCGAACGGAATGCTGGCTCCGTTTGCAGACAGACCTGGTGCAGCATTCCGCGCAGGGTGCCCCAGTGACGAGAGGCGGCAGGAGTGGCAAACCGGTTGGCAGCAGCGACGAGCCCGTACCTGCTCCAACACGCCGAGAATCCAGTGGATTGGTGGGAGTGGGGACCCGAGGCGTTCGCCGAGGCAAAGCGCCGTGATACACCAATCTTCCTGTCGGTCGGGTACGCCGCGTGCCACTGGTGCCACGTCATGGCGCACGAGTCTTTCGAGGACGAGGCGACGGCGGGCCAGCTGAACGCTGAGTTCGTCTGCGTCAAGGTCGACCGCGAGGAGCGGCCCGACGTCGACGCGGTCTACATGGAGGCGACCGTGGCGATGACCGGCCGCGGCGGCTGGCCGATGACAGTGGTGCTCGACCACGACGGCAGCCCGTTCTTCGCAGGCACCTACTTCCCCGACCGACCGCGTGGCGGGCAGCCCGCACTGCGCCAGGTCCTGACCGCGCTGACCGAGGCGTGGCGGGACCGTCCCGACGACGTACGCCGGGCGGCCGGGACCGTCCGCGACCACCTCGCACGCGGGGCCACCCTGACCGGTCCGCCACTCGCGTCCGAGGACCTCGACGCCGTCGTCGAGGCGATGGCGTCGGAGTTCGACGATGCGCACGGCGGTTTCGGCGGAGCCCCGAAGTTCCCGCCGAGCATGGTGCTCGAGCTCTTGCGCCGGCGTACCGACGACTCGTCGCGGCGGATGCTCGACCGGACGCTGGAGGCGATGGCGCGCGGGGGGATCCACGACCAGCTCGCCGGCGGCTTCGCCCGCTACAGCGTGGACGCGGGGTGGGTCGTGCCGCACTTCGAGAAGATGCTGTACGACAACGCGCAGCTGGTCGGCCTCTACGCCCGGTGGGGAACGCCTCTGGGTGGCCGGGTCGCTGCCGACACCGGCGAGTGGATGCTGGGTGAGCTCCGGACCGCGGAGGGCGGGTTCGCCTCGGCCTTGGACGCCGACAGTGAGGGCGAGGAGGGACGCTTCTACGTCTGGACGCCACAGCAGCTGGTCGACGTCCTCGGCGGGGACGACGGCCGGTGGGCGGGCGAGGTGTTCGAGGTCACCGGCACGTTCGAGCACGGCACATCGACACTCCAGCTCCTGCGCGATCCGGACGACGATGAGCGGTTGGACGACGTACGCCGACGCCTGCTGGCCGCGCGCGAGGAGCGGGTGCGGCCGGAGCGCGACGACAAGGTCGTGGCCGCGTGGAACGGCCTCGCAATCTCCGGGCTGGTCGACGCCGGGCGCCTCCTCGGGCGGGAGGAGTACGTCGACGCGGCGCTGGCGGCCGGCGACCTGCTCGCGCAGGTGCACCTGGTCGACGGGCGTCTACGGCGGGTCTCCCGGGACGGACGCGTCGGCGCGCCGATGGGCGTGCTCGAGGACCACGGCGCGGTTGCCGGAGGCTTCCTCGCCCTGTGCGGGGCCACCGGCGACGAGCGCTGGCTGGGCCGCGCCACCGACCTCCTCGACGCTGCGCTCACGAACTTCCGCGCCCCGGACGGCGGCTTCTTCGACACCCCGGACGACGGCGAGCGCCTGGTCGCCCGACCCCGAGATCCCGGTGACAACGCGAGCCCCTCCGGCACCTCGGCCACCATCCACGCGCTGCTCGCCGCTCACGCCCTTACCGGCGAGGGCCGGTGGCGGGACGCCGCGGAGGAGGCGTTGGCAACGGTCGCGGAGCTCGCCCGGAGGGCTCCGCGGTTCGCGGGCTGGTCCCTTGCCGCCGCGCAGGCCATGGCGGACGGCGCGCCCGAGATCGCGGTCGTCGGCCCGGCCGGAGAGGCCCGGGACGACCTCGAGCGCCAGGCACGACGCTGGCCGGGCGCCGTCGTGGCCGTCTCGGACGGTCCGCGAGACGAGGTCCTGCTGCTCGCCGACCGGGGGCCTGTGGACGGCCGGGCCGCGGCGTACGTGTGCCGTGGCAATGTTTGTGACCGTCCGGTGCTCTCGCCGGGCAAACTCTCGCCACCCGCTCGGCGCTGACCTAGTCTTCTCGCGACCGCGACCCGGGGGGACGCGGCACGTGAGAACGGTGAACGGCTTGGGGGCTTCAGCCGCGGATCGCCCGCGCCCACCGGGGGGTGGCGCGGCGCCGTCCGCACACGCGCAGCTGCTCGGCGACGTGACGCGCATCGCCGAGTCCGTGCGGCACGTCGTCGGCGCACGGGCCACCATGGTCAGTCGCGTGGTCGACGACGACTGGCTCGTCGTGATGGCCGTGGCGGGCGATGCCTCGGAAGGCATCCTCGAGGGACTGCGCTGGCGGCGATCCGACCTGGACGAACTGCTCGCCGGTGCCGAGCAGCTCGGGCGGCTCCACGCGACCCAGCGCCGCGCAGGCTCCGACGCCGAGGTCCCGACGAACGTGCCGGAGACCGAGCCGTACGTCGCCGAACACCTCGGCC
>JAICSC010000174.1 GCA_025937085.1 Nocardioides sp. | reverse complement strand
GGTACGTCGACCTCGGTCCCGTCGCGCAGGACGCGTGCGGTGGTGGGCGCGAGGCCGACCAGGGTCCTGATCGAGGCGGCGGTGCGCTTCTTGGCCTTGAGCTCGAGCCACCGCCCCATCAGGACCAGGGCGACCACGATCAGCGCGGTCTCGAAGTACAAGTGGAGCGGGAGGCCCCACGACTGGGACTGGGCGGGCCAGAGGGTCACGAAGGCGCTGTAGCCATAGGCGACGCCGGTGCCGAGGGCGACCAGGGTGTTCATGGTGGTGGCGCGGTGCTTCGCCGCGGCCCACGCCTGCCGGTAGATGTCGGCGCCGGCCCAGAGCTGGACGCCGGTGGCGATCACCAGGATCAGCGGCATCAGCCAGTCCATGGTGTCGATGTACAGCGGCAGGTACATCACGCCCATCAGGGCCAGGCCCGTGGTCAGGGCCACCTGCCAGCGACGCTTGAGGTGGGCGATCTCGGTGTCGCGGCGTACGTCGAGGTCGTCGGCCGGGTCGTCGCGCTTCGACGCGGGCTCGGAGCTCGCGTCGGCGGGCTGCTTCGCGGTCGTGCGCGGGCTAGCGGTGTAGCCGGACCTCGTCACGGCAGCGGCCAGGCTCTCGACCGGAGCCGCCTCGGGGTCGTGGGTGACGGTGGCGGTCTCGTTGGCGAGGTTGACCGAGGCCGCGACCACCCCGTCGACGCGTGTCAGCATCTTCTCGACCCGCCGCACGCATGAGGCGCAGGTCATGCCGCCGATGCTCAGGCTGGTCTCGACGCACCCAGCGGCCTGGGTCGGGCTGGGTGCGGGGGTGGTGGTCGCGGTCATCTCGGTCTCCTGGGGATGGTGGGGGCGGTTCGGCCGGTTCAGCCGGCCAGCTCGAAGCCGGCCTCGTCGACGGCGGCGGTGATCTCGTCGGTCGTGAGCGGACGGCTGCTCGTCACCGTGACGTTGCCGCTCGCCAGGTCGACCGCGATGTCGCTGACGTCGGCGATGCCGCCGACCTCCTGCTCGACCGCGGCGACGCAGTGGCCGCACGTCATGCCGGTGACCCGGTAGATCTGGGTGGTGGACATTGCCGCTCCTTCGGTGAATACCCGGTGGGGGTATGTGTGATGAGTTAACCTACATACCTCATGGGGGTATGTCCAGAGGTATCCGAGAGCTTCGGGGCGGTCGCAATGGGGCCCACATCGTGGAAACCTTCACCGTGGCCAGGGGTTCCCCTGGCCCATCAGGTTGGTAGGGTCATCACCGCAGCAGATGCAGGTTCCAGCAGGTCTACGCCAGCGGAGTTTGTGATCCAACGGCGTTCTCTTCGTGGGTGCCACCCATGCAAGTCGGAGCGACGTGTCACCGCATCTGGTGCGGGGCCGTCGCAGTGACGGCCCGTCGTTCCGAATAACAGGAGTAACGAGCAGATGGCTCAAGGCACCGTGAAGTGGTTCAACGCCGAGAAGGGTTTCGGCTTCATCGCGCAGGAGGACGGCGGCGACGACGTCTTCGTGCACTACTCGGCGATCCAGACGCAGGGCTACAAGTCCCTCGACGAGAACCAGAAGGTCGAGTTCGACGTCACCCAGGGCCCGAAGGGTCCCCAGGCGGAGAACGTCCGCCCGCTCTGACGGCGGTGGCGCTTCCGAGCGCCGCAACCGGTCAGACGTACGGAGAAGGACCCCACCCGCCGGGTGGGGTCCTTTCCGTTTGTCCTCGGCAGAGGCTATTTTCGAGTTTGGGTGGGCTCGGGCGGGGGAACCCTGGACAGTTGAACCCGTATCGAGAGCGCGATGGCGCGCAAGGAGAGTCGTTCGTGCCCGACCAGTTCGACGTGTCGCTCGAGGACAGCGACCTCCTGGGCGAGGTGGAGCTCACCACGAACCTGATCATCGCCGCCAGCGAGACCGACGAGCACCTCACCGAGGCCGAGATCGACGAGATCCTCGGCGTCCTACCACCGGCGTCGGCCTGAGCTGACCGGGCGACCGGTCGTGCCGATACAGGCGCTGCGCCACAGCCGGGCTCAGCAGGTCGCGAACAGCACCGGCCCGGAGCTGAGGTCCGACAGCACCGAAGCACCTGGCCGCGGGTCCAGCTCCATCACCACCAGGGAGCCGTGCGCGGTCACGGATACGACCCGGAACCGGTCGCCGAAGGTGCCGCCCTGCCCGGGAGCCGGGCCGCGAGCCAGCGTGGCCCGGGTGTCGGCGTTCGTGCGCGCCACCTCATCGCTGTCGAACTGGAAGGCGACCCGGACCGTGTCGTCCGGCTCGTCGGACATCGCGAACGCGGAGTAGGGGTTCGCCTGGCCGGCCGCGGCGAGCAGCTGGTCGGCCTGAGCCCGGTCGGCCGCGCCGGCGTGCGCCATCGCCAGCGCCCCGCAGGCGTAGTCGCCGGTGTACACCGCAGAGGACAGGGGCTCGCCCGCGTTCGCGACGACGTCGCCGAGACCGGAGGCCGTGCCCGCGTGGTCGTGCACCGCGTCCATCGCGACCTTCAGGTACGCCGCGGAGTCGGAGGTGAGCACCAACGAGTCGTCGGCGTCGAGGGCGACGTACTGGAGCTCGCCGGAGAGTGACGGCGAGATCCGGGCGAGCAGGTCCTCCCCGCCCAGCCAGACGCCGTCGGCGTCCCGCGGCTCGGTGTACCCCAGGTCGCGCAGATGGTCAGCGACGTCGTCGAGGTCGGCCGCCGACGGGAGGTGCAGCATCACGACGGCGCCCTGGTAGGACTGGCTGAACAGCTCCCAGTCGGCACTCGCCGGCGAGAACCCGAACCGCTCCTGGAGCACCGGCGCCGACGTCACGAGGGCGGAGGTCGAGCTGAGGTCGTCGTCGTACGCCGCGTCGAGGAACTTCCGCAGTGCCGCGGCCGATGAGCGCGCGGAGAGGTGGGCGTGCTCGTGGGTCCGGACCGCCGCCCAGTCGGTCCACGAGAGCCGCTGGACACCACCCGGCGCGTGGTCGACCGCCCAGGCGAACGACGTACGGTCGTCGTGTCGCCACCACAGGTAGCCGGCGCCGGCGACCGCCACGACGGCTGCGACCGCGACCGCGGCGACGATCCGGAGTCGTCGTCTCGACACGGGCGCTCCGTCCTGGTTGGCGCTGGATCCACGCTGAGGCGGTGACACTCGGTGACCACCGGCTGAGGTGATGTGACACTAGCCGCATGGCCCCGACGTCCAGGTCCGGTGAGGTCCGGGCCGCCGGTGCGGTGGTGCTGCGCAAGGGTCGCGTGCTGCTGGTCCACCGACCGGCGTACGACGACTGGTCGTTCCCGAAGGGCAAGCTCGACCGCGGGGAGCGGTCGCCCGTCGCGGCGGTCCGGGAGGTCGCGGAGGAGACCGGCATCCGCGTCCGGCTCGGGGTGCCGCTGGGCGGCCAGACCTACCCGAACGGCCCGCGCGCGAAGGTCGTCGACTACTGGGTGGGACGCGTGGTCGGTGACCACGACGTGTCCGGCTACGCGGTGAACAGCGAGATCGACGAGGTCGCGTGGGTCGATGTCGACAAGGCCGAGAGGCGACTGAGCTACTCGCGGGACCGGCGTACCCTCCGCGAGGCGCTGGGCACGGGACGGAAGACCCTGGCCCTGGTCGTGCTGCGGCACGGGAAGGCCCGCTCGCGCAAGGCCTGGCGCAAGGACGACCGGAAGCGCCCCCTGCTCGCGGCCGGGAAGGAGCAGGCACGCGCCGCGGCGCCGGTGCTCGCGGCGTTCGGGGTCTCCCGGATCGTCACCTCGTCGAGCGCCCGCTGCGTCGATACGGTCACGCCGTACGCCGACCGCAGCGGCTTGGGAGTGAACCGGGTCGACGCGTTGTCGGAGGAGGACGCGACGGCGAGGTCGGTGCTCGAGATCGTCGACGAGCTCCTCCACGCGAACGAGGACGCCGTGTTGTGCACGCACCGGCCGGTCCTGCCCGCGGTGTACGACGCGATCGGGATCCCGGCGGAGCACCACGCGACGGGTGAGCTGGTGGTGGTGCACCACCGACGGGGCCGGGTGCGCGCCGTTGAGCGGCACCCCGGCTGACCCGTCAGCAGGCTCCCCAGGGTCGTGCTCCGATCTGCTCCGAGCTGTGCTCCGGTCTGCTCCGAGCCGGGCTACGGCAGACGGAGATCGGTGGTGATCAGGTTGTGGTCGGAGGGGTAGGGCCCCGTGGTCCGCCACTGCTTGAAGGTGGACGCTCCCCGCATCCCGAGCGTCAGGATCGAGTCGATCATGCTCCCGAACCCGTAGTTGGACGGCCGCTGGGGCGACTTGTAGGCGTTCACGCTGTTGTACTGCAGGTTGATCTGCCTCCGCGCCGCCGACGTGTTGAAGTAGCCGGCCTTCAGGAAGGCGGTGTGCGGCGCGTCCTTGCCGTTGCTGGTCTGGGAGCTGTTGAAGTCACCGCCGACGATCACCGGTAGATCGTCATGAGAGGTGACGCTGGCCATCCCGTCCACGAGCGCCTGCGCCTGTCGGCCGCGCAGCGAGTCGACCTTCGCGGCGTTGCCCGGGTTCAGGTGCGCGGACACGAACCAGAACTTCTGGGTCGTCCCGTTGACCTCGAACTGCGCGTACGCCGCGAGGCGCACCTTGCCGCTCGGGTCGGGCATCCGGATCGTGCAGGACTGGGCGTCCGTGGCGCAGGCGCCGGTCATCGTCACCTTGGTCGGGTCGTACAGGATGCGCGAGTCGCCGGGCGAGTTGCTGTAGGAGTCCGGCTCGGTGAGGCGGTAGCGACCCATGCCGACGCTCCAGAGCTCCGGACCGAGCCCTCGGCCGCCCGCCCTGCTGTCCCACATCGACGGGAGCATCTCCTCGAGGGCGACGACGTCGGGGGCGGCGTGCGCCAGGTTCCTGGCGACCAACGGGGCGCGGTCCCTCCAGGGATGACCGGGGACGTCCTTGGAGGCCACGTGCAGGTTGTAGCTGGCGAAGCGGAGCGCCGGCCCGGTCCCCGTGGGTCCCTGACCCGCGACGGTGGTGTGCCCGAGGAACGGGTAAGGGCGGCTGGCCGTGTCGGCCTCACCCTTGCGGACCGCGGCGATCCGGAAGAACAGGTGGCGTCCCGTGCCCAGGCCGGCGCCCGCACGAGCGGTCTGCGCGGCGGTGAGGGTGACCGATTGCCGGTTGCCGCCCACCTTGAACGTCGTGCTGTGACGACCGGTGGCGGGCGTCCTCGCCGAGCCGAACGGGGTCAAGGCGGTGGTGATCCGGTAGAAGTCGGTGTGCCCACCGGCGGACCTCCACCGCAACCTCGTCTCGCCCGGGTGGATGCCCACGAGGCCGTGCGCGGTCGTGATCTTGTCCGGCACGTGGGCCCTGGTCGCCACGCGCACCGGCGCGGACCAGCGTGACCTGTGGTGTCCCTTCACCTTGCGGACGCGCACCCAGTAGTACGTCGCGTCCCTCAGGTGGCCGACCCTCGTGGCCTCGCGGCCGCCGGCGGGCCGACGGGCGCTGTTCCGCTTGCTGCGGTTGGTCACGACCCGCGAGAAGCTCTTCTTCTTCGCGACCTGGATGCGGTAGCCGGACGCCGCCCGGATCCAGTTCCAGCTGACGTTGATGTACGAAGTGCCGAGCGAGGTGCTGTCCAGCCCGATGCGCGACCGGTGGCGCGCGGAGGTGCGCTCAGAGGTGCGTGCGGAGGTGCTGGTGTGCTCCGCCGAGTGCTGGGCACGCGTCTGTGTGGCGTGCGCGACGAGGGAGTGAGCGGGGGTTGTGGGCACGGTGACCGCCACGAGGGCGAGCACGGGGCCGATCGCCGAGGCGATCCGACGCATTGCCGGGTCCTTCCTAACCAACCCCCACGAACGTCGTACCCCCGCGCAGCAACGTACGGCCGCGGCCGGCGCGGCGTACACGGAAGACGAAAGTTTTTACCTGGCCCGATCGGGTCAGACGACCTGGGGTAGGCCCCCCGGGCGGACGTCATACGGTCCGCGACCTATGGGTCACCCCTCGTATGACGTCAGGGACGGCCTTTTCCACAGCGACCGGATCGCGCCGCCCGCAGCGTGCCCCCAGACGTCAGGGTGGGGACCATGGCGGGTTCTCGATCGACGGCGCGTACGGCGTCACTCCGGCTCGCCCGTCGAAGCCGCGTGCAACGACTGGCCGCGCAGCAGGCCGGGGTCGTCTCCAGGATTCAGGTGTACGACGCCGGCCTGACCCGGGCCGAGGTGACCGCCAACGTCAGATCGGGGCGCTGGCAGACGTTGGGGTCTCAGTCGATCGTCACCTACACCGGCCCCCCGTCCGGCGAGGCGAAGCAGTGGGCGGCGGTGTTCGAGGCCGGCCCGCGCGCCTTCCTGGACGGGGTCTCCGCGCTGCAGGCGGCGGGACTCGAGCGGTTCGAGCAGGACACGATCCGGGTCTCGGTACCGCGCGGGGCACGGGTTCGCCGGGCCGCCGGCGTCGACATCCGCCAGACCAGGCGGTGGGATGCCGACGACCTGGCTGCGGGCTCCGGGCCACCGCGTGCCCGCACGGCGACGGCGACCATCCGGGCTGCCCTGTGGGCGAAGTCGGACAAGCAAGCGGCACTGTTGCTGACCATGGCGGTCCAGCAGGGACTGGCGCCTGCGGACGACTTGGGGGTCGAGCTCCTGCGGATCCGCCGGGACCGGCGCCGCATCTTCATCGGCAGTGTCCTGCTGGACATCCTTGGTGGTGTCCGGTCCCTCGGTGAGCTCGACTTCGCTCGTGAGTGCCGACGACGTGGGCTGCCCGAGCCGTCGCGACAGGTGGTCCGGAAGGGCCGCGACGGTCGCCACTACCTCGACGTGTTCTGGGACGACTGGCGGGTCGCGGTGGAGATCGACGGGATCCAGCACGGGTGGGTCGAGAACGCGGTCCAGGACGCACTTCGTCACAACGACATCACCCTCGGTGAGTGCCGGGTGCTCCGGCTCCCGTTGCTGGGCCTGCGAGTCGCTGCCGACGACTTCTTCGCCCAGATCGAGGCCGCGCTCCGGACCGCCGGCTGGGCCGTCTCTGCCTGACCCTCTCCCGGACGTCATACGAAAGGTGACCTATAGGCCGCGGGTCGTATGACGTCCGGGAGGGGCTCAGCTCAGGAAGGGGTGCAGGATGCCGAAGCAGGCGGCGGCGGCGAGGCCCGCGGCGGGGAAGGTGAGCACCCAGGCGGTGACGATCGTGCGGGCCATGCCCCAGCGGACGGCCGAGACCCGGCGGGTGGCGCCCGAGCCCATGATCGCCGAGGTGATCACGTGGGTGGTGGACACCGGGGCCTGCCACAGGAACGCGGTGGCGTAGAGCACCGAGGCGCCGACCGTCTCGGCC